>JBFGYN010000027.1:0-15701 GCA_041587415.1 Candidatus Competibacterales bacterium
ACACCACCCGGACCTCGACCTCCTCCGGGCCGTCCTGGAATATCTGAACCAACGCACCGTCGTAGGCGGCCCGCAGTTGACGGCCGACGACATCGACGGTCAAGCCGTATGCTTCGCCTTGGGGGGTCAAGCGATAGATAAGTTGCTCGCGCCCATAGGGCATGTCGTCCTCGATGGCGGTGACGCCGTCGAACGTGGCCAGCGTCTCAGCCAGGTCCAACGCGGCCAGCTTGACCCTTTCGGGATTGACCCCGCTCAGCCGAATGTCCAGATCGCGGCCCGGCGGCCCGGCCATTCGGGCGAAAATGCTGAACGTTTCCAAGCCGGCGGGACGCACGACCCTTTTCCGCCAGGTTTGCATGAAATCCCGCAGGCGCACGTCTCGTTCGTCGGGCGGCGTCAACTCCACGAGCATGCTTCCGAACTGCTCCCCGACTCGTTGTTGAGCCGATCCGGCAACCGTCGCCTGCCCGTACAGGGTTTCGGCGGCAACGACGAGGCTGCCGCCCAGAGCCTCCTCGGTTTCCCGCAACGTCTCCCGCAAGTGTTCCAGGAACGCGTCGACCCGCTCCGGGTCGGAGCCGGCCACGAAGCTGACGCTGGCGAACACTGTACTGCCCTCCGGCGTGGGGAAAAACACGAACCCGAGCCGACCGCCGGCGAGCAATCCGGCAGCCATGATCAGCATGCCGAGAGCTGCCGCCAGGGTTGCGCCGCGGAAATCGACGGCGGCGGTCACAAGGGGCCGGAATACCCGGTCGCGAAACCACGAGAACGCGTCATCCAATTTCTTGCGGCCAGGCTTGGGCTGTCCATGGTGCAGCCCGTGAAACGCCCGGCGCAAATGTCCGGGCAGGACCAGGAAGCTCTCCACCAACGACGCCAGAATCACACAAACGATAACGAGCGGAATGTCGAAGATGACGTTGCCGATGGGGCCGCCCACGGACATGATGGGGAGGAACGCAGCGATGGTGGTGAGGGAAGAGGACATCACCGGCGGCAGCATTCTTCGTGCACCACCCTCTGCCGCCTCCAGCGATTGCTCGCCGGACTGGTAGTGGGCAAGCGCGTCCTCGCCGACCACGATCGCGTCGTCGACTATTATCCCGAGCGCCATGATGAGCGCAAACAGACTAATCATATTGATGCTGCCGCCCAAGGCGTACAGGACTGCCAAGGTTGCCATGAAGGAGACGGGAATGCCGACGGCGACCCACCACGCAACGCGGCCGTTCAAGAACAGAAAAAGGATGCCCACGACCAAGAACAGGCCGCCGAGACCATTCTTCAACAACAGAAACAGGCGATCCCAGATGAGCTGCCAGCTTTGGTCGAATACCTGCAGCACCACTCCTGGAGGCAGACGGGGCCGCGCCTCCTCGACCCAGCCGGCGAGAATGCGCGCGGAATCCAGCGCATCGGCCGATTCCGCGCGGCGAAGTTGGAGCTCGATCGCAGGCAATCCCTGAAATGTGACCCGTACTTCCCCGTCCTGCGGGCGCCGAACGACCTCTGCCACATCGCCTACGGCGACCCTGCGCCCAGCCGGGTCGACTTTCAGTGACAACTCGGCGAAACCCGCCTCGCTTCTGCGCTGGTCGAGACTGCGGAGTTGGCGCGCCGTATCCTTGCGGCCCACGGATCCGGCGGGAAGATCCTGACTCTGGGATCGGATTCGCTCTGCAATGTCGGTGAGCGACATGCCCAGTTCCTGGGCCACCGCACTCGGCACCTGGATCGCGATCTCCTCTTCGGGCATGCCGGCGAACTCGATCTTGTCAATCCCGAGCATGAGAAGTTCCGACTCCGCCTGACGCGCCAGCGTTCGAAGTTCCCGTCGATTCAGCGGACCCGCGATCACCACCCGTGCGATGTTGTCGTAGCGGATGATTCGTGTCACCTCCGGTTCCTCGGAATCGTCTGGGAGATTGCGGACGAGGGACACTTTCTCCTTCACCTCGTCCAGGGCCTCGCCCATGTCGGTGCCCTCCTCGAACTCCAAGGTGACGGACGCGACGCCTTGCGCTGACGTCGACGTCAGGGTGCGCAGCCGGTTGACGTCGCGTAGCTCGCGCTCCAGGGGGTTCGTGATCGCATCCTCCACGTCCTCGGCCGACGCCCCGCTCCAGACGATGCGCACGGAAACGAAGTCCAGCTCGAACGTGGGGAAGAACTGGGTATTGAGAGAGGACAGAGCCCAGACACCCGCCAGCAGCATCATGATCATGAGCAGATTCGCCGCAACCCGATGCTGGGCGAAAAGACCGACCAGGTCGTTGCGGTGGTGAAAAGCCAAATCTCAGCCCTCGACCGCTTCGCGGACTTTCAGACCCTGCACCGCATTGGGAAGCTGTGTGGTGACGATTCGGTCACCGGACTTCAGTTCGGCACTGCGCACCAAAACGCTCGCGCGGCCATCGGCGTGCCGCCTCTCGCCGACCCGTTCCACGTCCACCGCCGTCATTCTGCCGTCTTCCAACTTGTAGACACGGTCCAGGCCGTACAACGCTTGATGGGGAAGCTCGACCGTGCCGTCGATTTCCGGGAGACGCAGGACGACGCGCACGACTCGTCCCATGGTGGCTGCAGAGTCGTCGCTCACCCCCCTGAAAAAAGCATCCAGCCCGCCGCTCCCCGGGTCGGCGGCGGCCGCGAGACGATCCAGCACGAGGTTCTGGTCGACACCGTCGATCGCTGCTCGCGCACGCAGTTCCGTACCGCCGGTGACGGCGCGACGAATGGCTGGGAGGTTCCGTGTCGGCAGTTGCGCGCGAATCTCGACGGTCGATTCATCGAACATTTCCACGAGTTCCTCGCCTGGCCGCACCCGGTCACCCACCGCCGCGTGGACCCGAATGATGCGCCCGGCGAAGGGCGCAACAATATGAGCTCGCTCGAGATCGAGCTGCGCCTGATCCCGCAGCGCGCTGATGCGGGCTTTGCGGGCTTCCCATTCGGCGATGAGCCAGTCGAACTCGTCCACTGCGAGACGGCGGGATATGACGGCCATGGCCTGTCGTTCCACCGCCTGCTCGGCCTGATCCAATTGGCTTTGCGAGCCGAGCTTGCGACGCAATAGGTCGCGAACGCGGTCCACTTCCCGGCGCGCCAGCTCGAGCAGCCGTTGCTCGTGTGTCAGCGCCGAGCGATCCGCCGCATGGCGCGTTCGGGCGGTGGTGATGCTGGCCTCGACCTCCGCCAGCTCGGCGACCCTCTGGCGCAGCACCAGGCGCAGGTCTTCGTCGTCGAGGCGAACCAGCGTTTCACCCCGCTCGACCGTATACCCCTCCCTCACCGGCACCGCTGCGACGTAGGCATTCACGGCGGCTGTCAGTGCCGCCACGCGGTGAGCCTCCACGCGCCCGTAGAGAAGCAAATCCGGCGCGAACGAGCCGGGCTGGATCTCCTGCGTCTGAACGAGCCAAGACTTCTCCTCCACTTCAGCGGGTGGGCTGATTTCCCGGGTGGCGACGAGACCCGCGAATACGCCCCCGGAAATCGCCAGGATCAGCACCGGCACCAGGAAACGCCCCCAACGCCGGGCCCGACGAACGCGGTCGCGGTCGCGGTCGTCGCTGAGAATATCGCTACTCATGTCATTTCAGTCGCTCGCGCCCATGGAAAGCGCCCGCTTCCTGGCAATTTTCCTCGCCGATACCGATTCGGGCCGGTTTGCCGGGTTCTCGAGCCAGCCGGTCATGCTTCTCTCAATCAGACCACACAATGCATCAATATGATCGCCCCGATCGTTCAGCGCCGGAATGTAGCGGTACGAGACACCGCCCGCAGTGAGAAAAACGCTGCGATTCTCTTGCGCCATCTCTTCCAGCGTCTCCAGGCAATCAGCTGAAAAGCCCGGACAAATAATGTCGATGCTGCGCGGACCCTCGCGCCCGAATTTCCGAAGAGTCTCGTCGGCGTAGGGCTTGAGCCATTCTTCCCGCCCGAATCGGGATTGAAATACCACCATCCACCGGTCGTCGGTCAGATTCAACGCACTCGCAACAGCGCGTGCCGTGGCATGGCAGAAGCAGTGGTAGGGATCCCCCGCGCGAAAGTAGCGTTTCGGAATGCCGTGAAACGAAAAAAGCAGCTTTTCCCCGGGGCCGGAATCCTGCCAAGCATCGCGCACACTGCGTGCGAGCGCCGAAATATACCCGGGATCCGAATGGTAACCATTGATCCAGCGCAACTCCGGAATCCATGGCCAGCCCTTCAACTCTGCGGCGACCGCGTCGAGCGTCGATGCGGTCGTGCTGGCCGAGTACTGGGGGTAGAGGGGAAACACGAGCACCCGCTCGGCACCAGCCTCGCGCAGTGCTCGCAGCGCGGCCCCGATCGCTGGCTTTCCGTATCGCATGCCCAGCTCGACGCGGACGGTTCCGGGGAACCGATGTTCCAGCACCTCCTGAATCGCCTCAGCCTGGCGAAGCGAATTAACCAGGAGGGGCGACCCCTCGTTCGTCCACACCTTTCTGTAGGCCCTGGCGGAACGGGCAGGCCGAATCCGTAGGATCAATCCATGAAGGATCAGCCACCACAAGGGTCGGGGTAGGTCCACGACGCGGCGATCCCACAGAAATTGGGCAAGATAGCGTCTCACCGCGGCAGATGTGGGCTGCTCTGGCGTGCCCAGGTTGGTGAGCAGCAGGCCGAGCATCGGTGGTCGCCCGTGAGAGTATCCGAATGGATTCGTCAGCATAATCGATCTACGGTATGGGAAGCCTTGGTTAGGCTATATGGCCGACGCGAAGTTCAAAAGCCAAAGGAGCATGAAATGCGGGGTGTCTTTCTCGATCGGGTATCGCTCGACCTCGGCGACCTGGATTTGGGCGCACTGGAGCGGACGTTTGCAGAGTTCCGAACGCACCCGGCAACTGCCGCAGAGGAGGTGCCGGCGCGCATCGCCGGTTTCGACGTGGTCATTAGCAATAAAGTGCTTCTTGGTTCGGAAGTCTTGCGCGGCGCAGGCGGGCTTCGGCACATATGCGTCGCGGCGACCGGCACCAACAACGTAGACCTGCAGGCGGCCAAGCAATTGGGAATTGCGGTCAGCAACTGCCGCGGGTACGGCACGTCGGCGGTTGCCCAACACACCCTCGCACTCGTGCTGGCTCTGTCCACCCGGCTGATCGACTATCGCGACGCGGTACGGCGTGGCGAGTGGAACCGGGCCGACCAATTCTGCCTATTGGACTACCCGATTCGAGAGCTGGCGGGTCAGACCCTTGGCATCATTGGCTTCGGCACCTTGGGCCAGGCGGTCGCCAGGCTCGCCCGGGCGTTCGGCATGCACATACTCGTTTGGGCACGGCCTGGCTCGCGGGACACAACGACCGATCGGCTGTCCTTGAGCGAGCTCCTGCCCAAAGTGGACGTCCTCAGCATACATTGCCCACTCACGGACGAAACGCGGAATTTGATAGGCACTGCGGAGCTTCAGCGGATGAAACCAGGTTCCGTGCTGGTGAACACGGCACGAGGCGGAATCGTGGATGAACCGGCCCTGGCAGAGGCGTTACGCTCAGGCCATCTGGGTGGGGCGGCGACCGATGTTTTGCTGGTCGAGCCTCCCAGGCAGGGCAATCCACTGCTGGACGCCACGCTGCCCAACCTCATCGTGACGCCGCATTGTGCGTGGGGCAGCCGCGAAGCGCGCCAGCGGCTCGTGGATCAGCTTGTCGAGAACATTCAGGCGCATGCGAGCGGCTCGGAACTCCGTAGAGTGGTCTGAACCCGCATTCGAGCTTACGCCTCAGGATGCAGGGAACCGCGGTTTCGGCAACCTTTACTGGCCACCGCGCGTATTTGTGGAATCTGTCGTCTCGCTCCCATTGGCCATGGGCGGCGAGTCGGTAGGCGAGGACTGGCGGTCGCGCTGGCCCGACGGACACGCTGACTAGGGTGTCGCTGGCGTTCTCCGAGGGCAGGTATCGGAGAACGAGAACACGCTGGGTTGTAGGAGTCTAACCCGGATATTTCACCAGGACATTCTGGCATGGATCATTACGTTAGGTAAAACAGTGAGTTGTGATCATTTTATCCAGTGACTCCCCGTCACCGCGGACGCCATCCGGTTTGTGGCGGCGGGCCCTGGCCGCCCAGCTCGCGCGCTCGCACGGCAAGTCGATGTCTCGCGCCGACTCTTACACGATCACACGGGCTGGGCTGGTCACCCCTCCGCAAAAGCTCCGGATTCCGATGCAAGGTCCAGGCTGGCTGCCCCGAGCCCGGATCCGACTGCACGTCCGAATGGCGCAGGGAATGTCAGCGTCGGTCGGGGTTGTATCCAGGAGCAAGACAACGGATTGGAGAATCGATTGAGGCGGATCTTGGAAGGCCTGTTCGGCCATGCCGGTTACGTGGATCTACCGCGAAGGGTGCGCACGCGCGTGCGCCTGCAGCAAAATCAGAGTGAAATCCTGATCGGCTGGGTTCAACTGGGCGTCGTCTCGACGTTTGGGGTGCTCTACAGCGTGGCACCGAAGACATTCAGCGAGGAAACCGCATTCGAGCCTGTCCCGTGGGCGCTCGGCGCCTATTTGGCATTCACGCTCACGCGTCTGGCACTCGCCTACCAAAAGCGGCTTAGCGAGGCGATTCTGTATCTCTCCATCGTCGTCGACATGGCCTTGTTGTTCGGCCTGATATGGAGCTTCCACGTTCAGTACGAGCAGCCGCCTTCGTTCTACCTGAAGGCGCCAACGCTCCTTTACGTGTTCATTTTCATCGCCCTCAGAGCACTGCATTTCGAAGTTCGTTTCGTCTTGACCGCGGGTTGTGTCGCTGCTGCGGGCTGGCTCGCCATGGTCTGGTACGTCATTGCCGCAGATCCGGGCGATCCGATGATTACGCGGGATTATGTGGAATACATGACATCGAACAGCATTCTTCTTGGAGCAGAGTTCGACAAGGCTATTTCGATACTGCTGGTGACCGCGATCCTGGCTTTGGCCATCGCGCGCGCGCGCCATCTCTTGGTCCAATCGGTTATCGACAGTACTGCCGCACAAGATCTGTCGCGATTCCTGCCGTCGGAAATTGCCGAGCAGGTGGCGAGCTCCGCCGACGGTGTGGAAGCGGGCCAGGGGGAAGTTCGTGAGGCAACCATCTTCTTTATCGACCTGGCCGGCTTCACCGCCATTGGCGAAACCTTGCGCCCGGAGCAGCTCATCCGGACCATGAACGAGTACTTCTCGGCCGTCTCGAAACCGATCTTGGAGAACGGCGGAATGATCAATCAGTTTCAGGGTGATGCAATACTTGCCAGCTTCAATCTTCCGAACCGCGACGAGGACCACGCCGCGAACGCCGTTCGATCAGCCCTCGCAATCAGCGGGATTCTCCGGGAGCGCACATTCGGATACGGCCTCAGGCTCAAGGCAAGAATCGGCATCAATAGCGGCGAAGTGGTGGGAGGGCTGGTCGGCACCAGTGATCGATTGAGCTATACGGTCCATGGCGACCACGTGAACCTGGCTGCTCGCCTCGAGCAATTGAATAAGGACTATGCAACGCAAATCATCGTTTCGGAGCGCACGGCCGAGCTGGCTGGAAGAGATAAATTTCCGTTTGAACGGGTCGGTGAAGTGCAGGTTCGCGGCCGTAGCAGGCCAACGGTGATCTTCAGCGTCCGGGACGACTCCACGTCATCCGTAGCCGCGCGCCGACAGGTTCGATAAGCGGCGTGCCAGGTTTTCTCGTGCTATGCGCTCGTACCGCTGCCGAAAAAATCCCGTCGAATAGAAGTGCTCACGCCGGTCGAGAGCCTTGAGAAAACAAAACTGCTTCCGGTAGAACTCCGAATCGGAAAGGTGGAGGTACTCCTTGCGGATGTTGGCGCTATCCAGCGCGAACTTGTGCCACGGTAAGGCGAAGCTGGACAAGTCGATGTCCACAATGAAACGCTCATCCTCGCACTCGGGCAGCGTATCGTGGACTGTCGCAATGATGAGTCGATGTATGTGCTCTGCGCGCGCCGGTGCGATGTAGCGTCCGATCTTGCGCATGAAAAGTTCGGCGCTCAGAAGTTCGTTGTCGCAGGCCTTGGGGTGGTAAACGGCGTCATGGAACCACAAGCCCAACTCTACGGCATCCGGATCCGGAATCAGATGACCGGCCTTGTCGAACTCCTTCAGGCAGTGTCCGAGATGAGCGGCGGTGTGATAGTGGCGGTGCGGCTCGTCGTAGTGCGCGCGAACTTCGCGGAAGACGTCATCGGCGTGCGTGCGAACCCCGTTGCGCGCGCAAAGCGCGACGAATCGCTCACGATTTGCCCTTTCCGCAGCCGGCGTGTGCACCGCAGCCTCTTGTTGCATCAACACTCTCTACGACCCACTGCTTGCCTTCTTGGAGCGCAACGCTTCCCGAACAATTTATCGTCTTTTCACGATACGACATTCGGGATCGATCGTCGACCGCCGTTCCGTAAAACGGGACTGAGATAATTCTGCGTCAGACGGTCAGACAAGCACCAGGTTTGGCTGCTCGAGCCGCACCTCGTCTTCGGATTCGACCCGAAATAGATGACCGCAGTCCCTCTGCAACTTGACCGACGACGGGCCACGCATGTCCCAGTCGAGTGAGAGCGCGAGCAGTGCGCGAATCACGCCTTTGTGCGTAAAGCCGATGACCGGTGCACGGTGCAATGCGACTCTGCGTAGCCATGGGCACAGGCGCTGTTGGACATCCCTTGGACTCTCGCCGCCTGGCGGCCGAAAATCGAGGCCTCGCGCTTCGTTGGCCACCATGTCGTCACCCCCTTCGGCGCGGATCTCCGCAAGCGTGCGTCCCTCCCACACACCCCAGTCCATTTCGAGCAAGGCAGTTTCGCGCCTGGCAACAACCAGTCCCATCAGCTCTGCGGTCTCGAGGGTTCGAAGCAGGGGACTGGATACGACCTGCGCGCCGCCAAATCCGAAAGGCAGCCGATAGCGTGCCGCTGAGGCCCTGCCGCTGGCGCTCAGGGGAATGTCCGTGCGGCCTTGGATTCGGCCGGACTCGTTCCAAGCCGTGGCCGCATGCCGGATCAGCAGGATCGTCGTGATGGCTGCTTGCTCACCAGGCTGCCGGAGACCTGCAGCTGTGACGCCTCGCGGACGCAAATCGGCATGTCGACAATGCGTGTTCCCTGGGCAGCGCTTGTCCGGCAGCGACGAAGGCCCACTCTCATCCGCGAGCCTGGTGGGCGATTTGGACCAGAATCCTGTCCAGAGATCTGGAAGCCCGCTTCAGATCGTGACGGGCAACAACCTGCGCGTGAGCGGCTTCGCCCAGTGCTCGCCGCCGCACTGGATCCTCGATCAAAGCGCGAACGGCGTCCGCAAATTGTGCCGCGTTCCCAGGGGCTGTCAACAATCCCGTCCGACCGTGGGATACGACCGCACGAACACCGCGGCTATCTCCGGCCACCACCGGGAGCGATGCAGCCTGGCCCTCGAGCATCGCCATTCCGAATGCCTCGTTGATAGCGGGCCACACCATGATGTCCGACGCACGAAGGACCTCCGCGAGCCGAATGCCTCCGAGTCTGCCCAAGAACCGAACGCGCTCCGCGCCCAACGGTGCCAGTGCCTCCTCCACCTGCCGTCGAGCGACGCCGTCGCCCACGACCAACAGTCGCCAGGGCAAATTCAGCACCTTTCGCAGCCCCTCTCCCAGCAACCGATAGGAATCGAGTTTGTCACCGACACGCATCATGCCCACCGCGACCAGGCAGATCTCGTCGAGCGGCAGACCCATGCCCAGTCTTGCGCTGGGCCGATCTGAAGGCGAGCCGTGCAGGAATCCATCCACGTCGAGAAACGGAGGGAACTGTGCCAGCCGTTGGCCTTCCGGCAACAGGCGCGCGAGACATTCGGCGTCATCGGGGTTCAACAGCAGCACGGCATCGGCGCGAGACAGGGCGTCCTTGACCGCACGGTGGCCAGTATCCCACGGCCCCCCGGCCTGCTTCGGAGCGAAGGACGCCTCGGCAATCACGTAAGGGATTCCCACCTTAGCGGTGACGTAAGGCCCAAGCCAGTCCGGCGCCTTGTGATAGAGGTGGTACGTGAACCAGATATCGGGCACTTCCTGTCTGGGTAATTGCTCGATTCGCCGGACCAATCGGGCCGCGATCCGCTTTCCAATCCGGGCCAGTCGCATTTGCCGCTGGACGTTTCCCAATCCGTCCCATGTTCGGAATCGGGAGGCGAGTGTTACGCGGTGGTCAGCCATGCGTAATGCGTCCACGAACAGTCGGGCCAAACGGCGGTCTCCGGAAGGATTGGGATGGTCCGGGGGCTTCAATGGCGCATAGAAGGCAATGTTCATTCAGAGCTGGCTACCACTTGGGGGTCACCGCGCGTCGCTGTCCGAGAGTGGGTGCAAGCGAGACGGAATCGCTGAACGAGTCGCTCGATACCATCCTCGAACGAGAAGCGCGCACGAACGCATCGAAATCCCGCTTCGGCTAGCGCCACCCGGCGATCCGGCGACACGATCAAATCGACGAGTGCCTCGGTGAGCGCCTCCACGTCGCGTTCGGGAACCAAGACCCCCGTCACCCCGCTTTCGATCAACTCGGGGATGCCCGATATGTTGGTCGACAAACAGGCAAGACGTTGGCTTTGCGCCTCCATCAGCACATTCGGCAGCCCATCCCGATCCCCGCTCTCGGCCACCCGGCTCGCCAGCACGAACAAGTCTGCTTTCCGATACTGCTCGAGGACCGAGTCCTGCGGCAGTGGGCCGAGCCAATCGATACGACCCGCGATACGGAGCCGTTTGGCGAGCTCGCCATGTTGGTGGAGCAACTCGCCGCCGCCCACGTGGACGAAGCGCCAATGCAGACTGTCGGGCACCCGTGCCAGGGCGCGCAAGAGATCGTCGTACCCTTTTTTGGATACGGCCCGACCCACCGACAAGATGATCACCGGGTGAGCCGCATCCCGACCGTTTGCTCCCGGGGCTCGGGATTCCGGTGCGGGGAAGCGGCTGAAGTCGAGACCATGGTAGACGAGTTCTACCGCGCTCGGCTCCCTTGCCAGTCGAGCCAGATGGCGCCGGTTAGCGGCCGTGCAAGTCACCAGCCAGCGACAATCGGCCAGCTTCTCCCGCTTTTCCCAGTCGGGACTGGTCCAAATGTCCTTTGCGTGGGCGGAGCAACTCCACGGCAGACCGGTGATGATGCTTGCGTAACGGGCAACCGATGCGGGCGTGTGGAGAAAGTGTGCGTACAGATGCTCGACATCGTCGGGCAGTTCCGCTGCAAGGACCAGGGCCTGGCCGAATCGGCGGATCCGATTCCGCGTCGGATCGCGACGCAGATCGGCCAGCCAAGTCGCCCTCGCCCGCTTATAACCCGGATGGCGGCTCACGAGCAGCCACGCCCGCAGGACACGAAACGGTTCCCAGTGCAAGTACTCCGGGAGGTAGTCGACCGGGGCGCGGATCGCCTGGTGTATCGGATGCACCGCCCGATCCGTTGGATGGCGGAGCGAAATGAGCCGCAGGTCGAGGCCTCGGCTCTCGAGGGCATGAATTTCCTGGGCAATGAACGTTTCCGACAGGCGCGGGTAGCCTTTGAGAATGACTGCTATGGACATGATTGGACACGTTGAGGTGCCTGATTGAAGACCAGAGCCTACACCAAGTCACCGAGCCGGTCCGCGAACGCTCCGATTGCTCCGCACATTCCTGCCGCATCACTCTTCCAGCGTGAATCCGACCTTGATGGTGACCTGCCAGTGGCCGATTTGCCCATGGTCGATGTGTCCACGGGTCTCGAGGACCTGGAACCACCGCATGTCTTTTACGGATTTGGACGCTTTGGCGATGGCAGCGCGTATCGCCTCGTCGCTGCTGTTCGGCGATGAGCCCGTGAGCTCGATGGACTTATAGACATGGCTGGACATGGAACCTCGCTCGATCGAGTTCGATCATCGGAATCGCTGCAAGACTCTGATCAGCTCAGAGCGCCTCTGGCACCTGGACACGCCGCCGGCATCCACCTCGCAACAAGTGGATCTCGAGAGTGAAACGGAAACCGCGTTTTCGATTCCCCTGCCCTGGCAATTCCCGGACGGAATGGTCCAGGGCTTGCACCGCAATCCGTCCCCGGTTGGACGCGCCCGGCACCCTTCTAGCCATAGCAGCTGAATGTCGACTCTGCCACGTGGGGGATGCTCCGTGCGCGCGACGCGTGAGTGCGCAGGCGATCGGCGACCCACGACCGGAACCGAGAAATTCGCCCCCAGTCGAGCGGTCGCAGGGTAAGGCGCGACGAATGCGTTTGGCTCATTGCCGATGAGGGAGGAGCGCAGCCGTCCCCGGCGGCGCGACAATGGTGGGATGCGTCGTTCCGTCCCTGCACCGGCAGCCCGGCCCGGCATCCCTGCCGACCGAATAGGTCAGTGCTTCTCCAGTGAACGGGACAGTGGATTACGTCCTGCAAGCCACTCGAGCGATGGGCGCGAGAGATCATGTATTGACCATGGCGTACAGGGCGCACGGCGTACCGATCCCGCGCAGGCAATGTTGCCCCATTTCTTCCCATTGCCCAGCGGGCAGACGGGACGCGACGTTTTCGCTGGCAACGACCCGGCGGCCAAGTGCCTTGGTGAGTTCCTCGATGCGCGCCACCTCGTTGGCGGTTGGGCCGACCACGGTGAACTCCAGGCGGTCGGGTATCCCAATGTTTCCGAATAGCACGTGTCCAAGGTGCAGACCAACGCCGAAATCCAGCGTAGGCTGACCGGAGGCGGCGCGCCGGGCGTTCGTTTCGCTCAGTCTGTCCGTGGCGAGGCGCGCGGCTCGGGCGGCTGAACGACATGCTTCCCCTGGTTCGCCGAGCGCGCCAACGGAAAATATGGCGAGGACAGCATCGCCGACGAATCGAAGCACCTCAACGCCGTATTCCGAAACCGCACCGGCGGTGCATTCGAAGTAGTCATTCAGGGCCTGGAGGAATCGGGCATCGTCGAGCTGGTCTGCAAGTGCGGTCGATCGGCGCATGTCGCTATACCAGATGACCGCGCGGATCCTCTCGCCGTCGCCGCGCTGGATCTGGCCCGCCAGCACTTTCTCACCGGCTCCCCGGCCCAAATAGGTCGTCACGACGTTACGCGCTATCTGACTCTTGATTGCGAGCCCGAACGCAGCAACGAGGCTCGGCTGCAGCACCTCCAGGTCACACAACTGCGAGTCCGAAAATCCCCCCGCCGCATCGGTGGCCCAAGACCCCACCATGCCTTGTTCCGCCGTTGCGCCGCCTTGGAAATACGCTCCGAACGGTGCGGCGAATGCGAGATAATCGGTCGCGCCCTCGGCACTCAATTCCTCGAGCACAGGGAAATCGCGCACAGCCTGCGGGCCGGTCAAGCGGCGCCGCAGCTGTGGCAGCCGACTTTGAATGAGATGGTTGAGCGGGCTTTGCATCCAGGCGTCGGACGCGATCATTGCATGGCCGTAACTCGCTTGGCGTAGATCGGCGTCACGGTGCCAGGTCAACGCAGAGGCACCGTACAGAGGGTGAAGCGTCGTGAACGACGCGTGGGCCCTCGAAAGTGGAATGCCCGCGCTGCACAGACGTCGGCAACAATCCGAGAAGATCTTCTCCAGGGAGACGCCGGACAACGCTGTCGCCACCAGCCATTGACACGTCGAGAACATGCGCATAGCCGCGTCATGTTGCGGCCTTGAACCATCCGACTTCGGGTGCATCGTTCTCGCCTCGTGTTCGATCCGAAACTATTGCGGCGGGCAGCGGCAATTATTGACCAGAAGCATCGAACCCACGTGGTCAGGTCCGGCTTACCCGACTAGTATGGGCGAGGGGAACGCGGATCGAATCGGAGTTTTTCCACGGTGCTTGCACGCGTCGCCGGAATTCACGTGGCAATATTCTGATTTCGCGAGAAATGTAGAAACCGACTTCTCGATTTCTGAATGCCGGTAATTCCTGGACGAAAATGTTCGGGATTTCTCCGATCTGCCGGCCGACCGGGGTGTGGGAGACGCTCGACAGGAACCATGGAACGCTCGATTTACCGGTACGTCCTCAAACACAGCCTGCGCGACCAGATCATTCTGGTGGTCTGGACTGCCGCGTCGATGCCGTTCATCTACTTGTCACTGGAAATCCCGAAGCTGATCATCAATCAGGCTATCGGCGGCGTCGATATCCCCAGCGACGTGTTCGGCTTTCCCATGGACCAAATCCGATACTTGGTTCTGCTCTGCTGCGTGTTTCTGAGTCTCGTCGTATTCAACGGTGCCATGAAGTACTACTTGAACGTATACCGTGGCATCGTCGGGGAGCGAATGCTCCGCCGTTTTCGATACGAGCTCTACACCCGCGTGCTGCGCTTCCCGCTGCCCCACTTCAAGCGTACGTCGGCGGGCGAAATCATTCCCATGATCACCGCCGAGACGGAGCCCCTGGGCGGCTTCATCGCAGAAGCGTACTCACTGCCTGCCATGCAGGGCGGCTTGCTCATCACCTACCTGTTCTTCATTTTCAACCAGGACGTCCTACTGGGCGTAGCCGCCACCGCCCTGTACCCGTTCCAGCTCTGGCTCATTCCGAAACTTCAGCGCAAGGTGAACCGACTCGCCAAGGAACGCGTGCTGACGGTTCGCAAGTTGGCCGATCGCATAGGCGAGAGCGTCGGCGGTGTCACCGAGATACACGCCCACGCGACCTCGCACTTCGAGCGTGCCGATATCAGTGCGCGGCTCGGTCGCATCTATGACATCCGATTCGACCTTTACAAGCGCAAGTTCTTCATCAAATTTCTGAACAATTTCCTGGCGCAGGTCACACCATTCTTTTTCTACCTGGTCGGCGGCTACTACGTGATTCAGGGCGATCTCACTTTGGGCGCGCTGGTGGCTGTGCTTGCCGCCTACAAGGACCTCTCCGGCCCGTGGGCGGAGTTGCTGAAGTACTATCAGATGAAGGAGGACGTGCGGGTCAAGCACTTGCAGATCATCGCGCAGTTCCAGCCCACGAACTTGCTCGATGAGAAGCTGCTGGACGAGACCCCTGAGGAAATTCCATCGCTTCAAGGCGAGATTCTGGCGAACAACTTGACCTTCGCCGAGGATGAGCACGTGACGGCCGTGGACGGCGCGAATTTCAGCATTTCTCTGGATTCGCATGTTGCGGCGGTTGGCCTGGCCGGGTCAGGCAAGGACGAGCTCGCGAGGCTCATCGCGCGGCTGCTGCTGCCCACGGGCGGAAGAATTTCCATCGGTTCCATGAACTTGGCCGACGTTCCGGAGGCGGTAGTCGGGCGACGTGTCGGATACGTCGGGCAGGCGGCCTACATCTTTTCCGGAACGGTTCGCGACAATCTCGTCTACGGCCTCAAGCAACTGCCAATTGCCGAGGCGGAGTACGACGAGAAGGAGCGGGCCACTCGAGAAATCGAGCAGAAGAGGAGCATTGAGTCCGGGAACAGCCCCTACGACATTCGTGCGTCGTGGATCAACTACCGAGCCGCCGGCGTCGACAGTGAGGCGAAGCTCGAGCATGCGGTGATCGATGTCCTTTCGGTCGTGGACATGCAGGATGATGTCTACCAGCTGGGGCTTCGAAGCACGGTCGATCCGGAACACGATCACGAGTTGACGGACCGCATCCTCCGCTTCCCGGTTCCCTTCGTCCGCCGGGTCAAGCAGGCCGAGGTCGCGACCATGGTCAAGGACGAGGT
>JBFGYN010000028.1:0-15607 GCA_041587415.1 Candidatus Competibacterales bacterium
GCCTTGTTGGAATCGACGAATGAATTCATCTCTGGCGGCGACGCCCGCTCCCGGCCCGTGGAAACGATCCACCAGCTCCTCCCCCAAGAGAAACTTGGCATCTCGCGGATTGAGAGCGCCCGACTCGACATCACGCCGCCACCGCGCGATCTCGGCCAAGCTCCGAAAGCTGAGGAGCTCGAAGTAACGCCACATGGACCGGTCTGAGACCGACATGATCTTCCCGAACATCTCGTCGGCAGGCTCAGTGATCCCGACGTAGTTGCCAAGCGACTTGGACATCTTCTGGACACCGTCGAGCCCTTCGAGGATGGGAACGGTAATCGCAATCTGTGGGAGCTGTCCGTAGTGCTTCTGCAGCTCGCGCCCCACCAGCAGGTTGAACTTTTGGTCGGTTCCGCCGAGTTCCACGTCTGCGCCTAGGGCCACCGAGTCATACCCCTGCACGAGCGGGTAGAGAAATTCGTGGATCGCGATCTGCTGCCCGCTCTTGTAACGCTTGCTGAAATCATCGCGTTCCAGCATGCGCGCGACGTTGTACTTGGCGGCAAGTCGAATCATGTCCACCGACGACATCTTGCTCATCCAGGTGGAATTGAACGTGACCACGGTCTTCTCCGGGTCCAGAATTTTGTAGACCTGCTCTTTGTACGTTTTCGCGTTCGCCTGGATCTCATCGGGCGACAAGGCCTGCCGGGTCACATTCTTTCCGGTGGGGTCGCCGATCAGGCCCGTGAAGTCGCCAATTAAGAAGATGACCTCGTGACCGAGTTCCTGAAATTGCCTCATCTTGTTAATGAGGACTGTGTGACCGAGATGCAGATCCGGCGCGGTCGGATCGAAACCGGCTTTCACACGCAACTTTTTCCCCTGCTCGAGACGGCCCACGAGGTCCGGCTCTATCAGGATTTCATGGGCCCCGCGCCGGATCACCGCAAGGGCTTCTTGAACAGACCACATGTTCGCCACGCTCCCTAGGGCATTGGTGGGGGAGAAAAATCCGTCAATCCTAGCAGCGATTTGTCGTATGAACAAAGTAGAATCCGTTTGACGATCACATCCTAACACGCTATAAAACAGGCAAAATTGTGAGGGGGGATTTCGCATGGGGAACTCGTCGCAGTTTGGCCGCGACTACCGGGAACCTCTTTCGTCACCCTCGATACGCGCCAAGCGCCGGTCTCGCAGCCGAATCGCGATGGTCGCTTCCGCAACTGTGACTGCGCTCGGCTACGGCTTACTGACCTTTTTAGGAACCGACTCGCCGCACAGCGTAAACGCCCTCGAAGAGCGTGATCTCCCGCTCCCGCCCGTTCAGACCCGCGAAACAGTGTCTCATGCGGCCGGGCCATCGCACCGGGTGGACGCACGTGCTCAACATGCGGCGCGCGTCACGCCAATCGTCGCCTACCCTGCGCTGTCTGATGCCGCGCCAAGCGACAGCGCCGAGGCTGCGCCCGCAGAGGTAACGGCGCAACAAGAGAACTGGTTGAATATTCGCGTGCGATCCGGTGACTCTCTCGCGGCGATCTTCTCAAGGAACGGGCTTGGTGCCCTGGATGTGCACAAAGTCGTAAGCTCGAGCAAGCTGGCCAAGGGCCTGGCGCGAATTCGCCCGGGACAGACCTTGAAGCTGCAGATCAATGACGGCGAGTTGATGGGCGTGATCCACGAGTGGGATCGGGTGTCCGGATTGCGCATCGAACGGGATGGCGAGGGGTTCAAGAGCAAACCTTACGAGAGGGCCCTGGATTCGCGAGTCAATTTTGCGAATGCCGAAATCCGGGATTCGCTCTATCAGACAGCCCGACGGTCGGGGCTCGCCGATCGCGTCATTCTTCAACTGGCAGAGATTTTCGGCTACGACGTGGATTTTGCTCTCGATATTCGCGAGGGCGACCGCTTCTCGGTGCTCTACGAAGAGCAGTTTCTAGACGGGGAGAAGTACCGGGACGGGGAAATACTGGTCGCCGAATTCACCAATCAAGGTCAAACCTATCGGGCGATCCGCTTTGTGGACGACGAAGGAAATGCGAGCTACTACACGCCCGACGGTCTGAGCTTGCGAAAGGCCTTCCTGCGCACCCCGGTGGAATTCGCTCGAATCAGTTCCCGCTTCACCCTACGCCGATGGCATCCGATCCTGAAGAAGTGGCGCGCTCATCGAGGAGTCGACTACGCGGCAAGCACAGGAACGCCGATCCGAAGCACCGGTTCGGGCAGGATCACGCACCTCGGTACCAAGGGTGGCTACGGTAAGGTGGTAATGATTCAGCACGGCGACAAATACACGACCGTGTACGGCCACATGTCTCGTTTTGCCAGGGGCCTGCGCAGCGGCAGCCGCGTTCGGCAGGGCCAGGTCATTGGCTATGTCGGCCAGACCGGCTACGCCACGGGGCCGCACCTGCACTACGAATTCCGTGTCAATGGCGCCCACAAGAATCCACTGACGATCAAGCTTCCCAAAGCGGATCCCATCCCGGCAAAGTACAAGAATGCCTTTGACCGCCAAGCCAAGAGGCTGACCGCCCAACTCGAAAACCATCGCCGCGTCGTGATCGCCCAAGCCGAGTAGATTTTCCGTGTACGACGGGGCTTCGGAGCCAGAAATTGCGACTCTTTGCGCTTGCGCCGGTTCGATTTCGTCCAGCGAGACCCCGACGCCGCGTACTGGGCGCTGCCGCTAAGTGCAACGCGACCGATCAATGGGCCCGAGCCAGCTCTACATCGGTCTCATGTCGGGCACCAGTGCCGACGGCGTCGATTCGGCACTGGTGGAATTCCATCCGGCTGGCTTTTCAGTGCTCGCCTCCGCGACAACGCCCATGCCCCCGGCGCTTCAAGCACAAATCGAGTCCTTGTTGCGGCCTGGTGACAATGAAATATATCGGG
This sequence comes from Candidatus Competibacterales bacterium, assembly GCA_041587415.1. Lineage (GTDB taxonomy): Bacteria > Pseudomonadota > Gammaproteobacteria > Competibacterales > JAHEDQ01 > JBFGYN01. The sequence continues at coordinate 2,896 of JBFGYN010000028.1, forward strand.
CTGGCATCTTGGAGAATGGACTGGCAAGGCTATTTGCTGAGTGCGCCTTGGCCGTGGCGGGTGATCTCATTGCCAGGGTGCACGCCATCGGCGTGCATGGACAGACGATCCGCCATCACCCCGAGGCCGCGTTTACGGTTCAGATTTGCAACCCGAGCTTGATCGCGGAGCTGACCAACACGACAGTGGTCGCCGATTTTCGACGACGCGACATGGCAGCCGGCGGGCAAGGCGCTCCCTTGGCTCCGGCGTTTCATCGGGCGCTGCTTTCCGGTGATGGGCCGAGGGCCGTGCTGAATCTCGGGGGCATCGCCAACGTCTCCTTACTTCCATCGACGGACGGGGTCACGGGCTTCGACACAGGACCGGCAAATACCCTCCTCGACGCGTGGTCGAGGCAAAATCTCTCAGAGCGCTTCGACCGCAATGGTGCCTGGGCGGCTGCTGGGCGAGCGAATGAGATCCTCCTGAGACAGATGCTTACGGACCCTTTTTTCTCCATGCCGCCGCCGAAGAGCACCGGGCGCGAGTACTTTCATCTCGAATGGCTGAACAGGCAGCTGGAGGCCATTTCCGAACCGATCAATCCGAAGGATGTTCAAGCGACGCTGGTGGAACTCACTGCGAGCTCGGTGGCCGACGCAATCCATCGATTCGGGTCAGAGACGAGGGAGGTGCTGGTCTGCGGTGGCGGCGCGCACAACGATGCAGTGATGGCAGCGTTGCATAGACGAATGCCGGAAATGCAAATCGCCCCCAGCGACAGGTACGGTGTCGATGCGGACTTTGTCGAAGCGATCGGATTCGCATGGTTGGCCCGCGAGACGCTTGCCGGTCGCCCCGGGAATGTTCCGGAGGTCACGGGAGCGAGGGGACGGCGCGTGCTCGGCGGCGTTTACCCGCCTTGACATAGACCCATCGGCGGAGTGCCCCTAAGGCGCTTCCGCCTTAGTCATGGCACGGGTCAGGCGGAGAAAGAAGAACCGCAGCCGCAGGTCGTCGTAGCGTTGGGATTGCGAATGACGAACTGAGCGCCCTCGAGCCCCTCGCTGTAGTCTATCTCGGCTCCGACAAGGTATTGAAAGCTCATCGGATCAATGAGAAGAGTGACCCCGCCATTCTCCACGGTTGTATCGCCGTCACCAATGGTTTCGTCGAAGGTAAACCCGTACTGAAACCCCGAGCACCCGCCACCCGATACGAAAACACGGAGCATGAGCTCGGAATTGTCCTCTTCGTCGATCAGCTCCTTCACTTTCTTTGCAGCAGCGTCGCTGAAGAGCAGTGGAGCAGGAATTTCGGTTGCAGTGTCAGTCATGTTCGACCTACCCGGGAATCTGGAATGCCTCTCGGCTGATGAGCCGAATTATGGAGATCCCGACCAATTTAGTCAAAAATTCTCACAGCGAGTTCACGGCATCAATGCGATGGCGGTCAACCCGGCAGTTTCGTCCAGGCCCATCATGATATTCATGTTCTGCACGGCCTGCCCCGCCGCACCCTTCACGAGGTTGTCGATAACCGATAGAACCACCACCGTATCCCCGCCTTGGGGGCGGTGAACGGCGATGCGGCAATGGTTCGCGCCACGCACGCTGCGCGTCTCCGGATGGGATCCCGGCGGCATCACGTCCACGAACGGTTCGTTTGCGTATCGATCGGCGTAGAGTGCCTGCAAGTCCGGCGATTCGTCGCGAAGTGTGGCGTAGAGCGTGGCGTGAATTCCACGAATCATTGGTGTCAGGTGAGGCACGAATGTGAGTCCTACCTGATGTGCGGCGGCGGTAGACAGACCCTGGCAAATCTCCGGGAGATGCCGATGCCCGGATACGCCGTAAGCCTTCATGTTCTCCCCCGCTTCGCACAGCAAGGTTTGTACGGCCGTACCTCGGCCGGCCCCGCTCACGCCTGACTTCGCGTCCGCGACCAGGTGATCGACGTCGACGAGCCCCGACTCCAACAGCGGAAGAAACCCCAGTTGAACGGAGGTGGGATAGCACCCGGGATTTGCAACCAGCCGGGCATCGCGGATGAGCTCGCGATTGACCTCCGGCAGTCCGTACACGGCCTGTTCCAGAAGGGCGGGGCAAGCGTGCTCGACCCCATACCAGTGCCGCCAAGCCTCCGGATCGCGGAGGCGGAAGTCGGCCGCAAGGTCAACCACGCGAACACCTTCCGACAGCAGTTGAGGAACATGTCGCATGGCGGTGCCGTTCGGCGTGGCAAAAAATACGACATCGCAGCTCGTCAGGTCCGCAGCGTCGGGCGTGACGTAGTTCAACGTCACATGGCCGCGAAGATTGGGGAACTGAGCGCAGACGGCGATTCCGTCTTCGGAGCGCGAAGTGATTGCAACCAGTTCCACATCCGGGTGGGATGCGAGTAAGCGGAGTAGCTCGACGCCGGTATATCCGGTTCCACCGACGATGCCGACCTTGACCATAGTCAGGAATTCCAGTCCGTGTTTTCGTGTGCGTTTCAATCGGCAATCATAACCGTGCCCAGGGTGCCCCGGCCATCGCCAAACGCTTCGGCCTGCCATAATTGCAGACCATGATTACAAAATTGCGCAAGTGGTCGAGGGGACGCGCCTACCGGGAACGCGTATCGGTACATTTCGCCGGATCCGAGGCGGTTTTTCTACCCTCTCTGGTGGGCCTCGCGGCAGGCATCGTTACAGGGCTCGGCATGGTGGCGTTCCGAATCGTCATCGAGGGATCGCAGCGCGCACTGCTTGGCAGCGACGATCCCGAATCATTCGAAACCCTTGGCCCCGTGATGCGCTTCATCTTCCCCGTAGTCGGGGCGCTAGCGCTAGGCGCGTGGTTTCAATGGCAGCCTCCCATTACGCGTCAGGTGGGCGTGGCGCACGTTCTCGAGCGCTTGGCCTTCCACGACGGACACCTACCGATTCGCAACGCGATCAACCAGTTCATCGGCGGCGCCATATCGCTGATCAGCGGCCACTCCGCGGGCAGGGAAGGCCCCGCAATCCACATCGGTGCCACCGCGTCCAGTTGGATGGGGGACCGAGCGCACCTGCCGAACAATACGCTGCGAATCTTAGTCGGGTGCGGCAGCGCGGCCGCCATCGCAGCCTCGTTCAACACGCCGCTCGCAGGGGTCGTGTTTGCTATGGAAGTGGTGCTGATGGAATACACACTGGCCGGTTTCGCGCCGATCATCTTGGCGGCCGTCAGTGCAACCGCCGTCAGCCGTGCGTTCTTTGGGGCAGACGCCGCCTTCGACGTGCCGGCCATCGCCGCCGTCGAGCAGGGGCAATTGCCGTTGCTGCTTCTCGCGGGCATCATCATCGGTGCGCTTGCCGCCGTGCTTGTGCGCATGCTAGGCGTGATCGCGTCGGTGTCAGGTGCGGTACCCGTTTGGCTACGATTCGGCTTGGCCGGAGTCGTAACCGGGTTGATTGCAGTAGCGGCACCCGCGGTCATGGGCATCGGGTACGATACGGTCAATTCCGCCCTGGTGGGCAGTCTGAGCCTCGGCGCGCTCGTCACCATTTGCCTTTTCAAACTACTGGCGACAGCCGTTGGGCTTGGACTCGGGATCCCCGGTGGCGTCATTGGCCCGGCGCTCGTACTCGGCGCGGCGGCCGGCGGTGCCCTGGGAATTGGCTTCGTCCAGGCTGGAATTTCGGCGACCGATACCGGGGCTCTCTGGGTTCTGATCGGAATGGGCGCGATGATGAGCGCAACGCTGCATGCGCCCCTGGCGGCGCTGACAGCGCTACTCGAGCTTACGGGCGACCACGGCGTGGTATTCCCCGCGATGCTCGCGATCACTGCGGCTTATTTGACTTGCCGCTCACTTTTTCGCACCAGGTCCGTGTTCGAAACACTGATGCAGGCCCGTGGAATCGAGCTGAGAAGCGATCCCTTTGCCCAATCTTTGAGCCGATTGGGCGTTGCGCGAGCCATGGACACCGATTTCGCCATCATCGAGGCAAAAGTGTCGCGCCAGGACTTGGCGAACGTGTTCCGGGCAAAGCCGGAATGGCTGCTAATACGGGGCAACTCCGAAATGTGGCGGCTCCTTCCTGCCGCGGAGATTGTCGGTCTGCTGGACACGGACGAATCCGAAGCCTTCGATCTGCTGGAGCTTCCACTGAGACGCCGCAGCGTGGTGGCTGTCGGGTTTCGTTCGACGCTCGCAGAAGCCCACCGACGCATGGAAAAGGAAGGGCTCGATGCGCTCTATGTGACGGCCCTGAGGGATGGCGGTGAAATCATCGGAATTCTTACCCGTGAATCCATGGAGCACGCCTATCGCGTTCGGTGATTCGCACCATCGCGGCTTCGGGCCCGGACAACCGCCGCCGATCTCGGGATTCGCCGGCAAGCCGGCTCCTAGTACGGGAACCGCCCCGGCGTAGGAGCGAATTTGCTCGCCAATCGGTGGTTGCCCGTTCGCGACCAACGTCAAGGACTCGAACCAAGCAGGAAGTGCATCCCCGTCATCAGCAACGCCGCGCCGAGCAAAACTGGCCAGTAGGTGATCTTGAGCCAAGTACACTGGGTAAGCCGCGCGGCGCCCGAATCGCGCGCAACCCGCTCGGAGAAGTGGTAGATCGCGACGGCCACCAACAGAATAATCGCGTACATCAACAGATAGAAATACTCCATGTACACGAGACCCTGTCCGGAGAACAGCTGGCGAAGTTGCACGTGTGCCAGTAGCACGACGAAAAATAGAGCGGAACAAGCCCCGAAGACAGTCGCCGTATTGAATCCGTGCAGCATCGCCAACTTCTCGTCGGCTGTTGCCAGCATCACCATGGAGAACAACAACGCCGCCACCAGAAAGAGGGGCACGAGATTCACGATCAACGCGTCGATGAAACGGCGCTTGAGCACTATGTTGAAACGCAGCTCGGGAAACTCGCTCTTCCCCACGTAGTTCTCGATACCGAAATTTGTGTGGTAGCTGGAAGGGAGATAATCAAAGTAGGTGGCCCCCAAGTCCCATCCGCCCAAGACAATCGAGGCGTCGAGACCGAAAGTGTCGTTCGAGCCCACCTCGTCGTAGGCCTCGAGGTGCGGAACCAAAACGACGTTGCGATCGAAATCTCGGTGCCAGAGGCGCATCCAGACGACTTTGTGGTCCAGGGGGTAATCCTCGTAGCGAAACTGCTGGCGTAGCGTCGATTCGAAATACCAGCCAATTACGACGTTTTGACCCCTTGTAACGCATTCATCGAGATCCCGGGGAATCAACGCCAGCAGCCTGCCGAGATCCACATTCTTGCTGGGGCGACAGTACGCGGGCTCCATGACGCCCGTGGCGGCGGAATCGACCGCCTCGGGCAGCACGATCCCTCGCGACAAATCCGAGGGTAAATGGTCCTCGTAGACCTGCCAGACATATCCGCTGACCGTCACGTCATTTGCCGTGGCAAACTTGAGTGACTGTATGAACAAGCCCGTCGGGACGACGATGGGCTCCTCACCGCCGCGAGCCGCTCGTTGGCGCGCCAGTACGGACTCGACCTTCGCGTCGTCCAAACCCCGCTCGACCACCGGATGATAGCTCTGGTCCACGAGCATCCAACTCAACCAAAGCAGCACCGCGAAACCGACAGTCACGCCCCCCGACACTATCCACCGATTCCGTGCCCGCAAGATTCCCCTCTCCTTCAACCGTCGGATTCTTCGGCCGCGCTGCAAGTGCTGCACACTTTCCGAATCGCCCAAACTATAGAAGTGCGCAGGGGCCTTCGCCATCGACTTTGCCTGACGAGCGGTGGAACGCAGTCTGCACATCTCAACGCGCGGACCGTCCGTGAACGGCCGGTGCTCCCGTCTGGAAGCGATCTACGGGCACGATTCACGATGCTCGTCCAAGCAGCGTATCCCACTCCCTTTGCAGCCGAATTCGGCAAATCGCGTTAAACCGAACGCTGCACCAGGACGCTTAAATTCGGGCAATTAGGTCAAGGAAAACAGTGAGTCGTGCGTATATTAGCCATTGGCACTCTGTCACGTGTACGCTATCCGGTTTTTCGCAGGTTCTGGCCACCCATCTCGCGCGATCGCACGGCCAGTCGATGTCTCGCAGCGACTTTTGCGCGATCACACAAGCTGATCTGGTCAGTTCTCCACGAAAATTCCGGATCCCGATGCGACGTCCGGGTTAACCTGATACGCCAAATCCGGGTGAGATTTCCGACATGCTCTGGCTCAAAGCACTGCATTTGATGTTCATGGTTACGTGGTTCGCCGGCCTGTTCTACCTGCCACGTTTGTTCGTCTACCACGCGATGGCCGAGGACACGGTGGGGATTGAGCGGTTCAAGATTATGGAACGCAAGCTCTACTTTGGCATCATGACGCCGGGCGCAGCGCTGACGTTTCTGTTCGGGTTCTGGATGCTCGCGGACTACGCGTGGGCAGCCTACTCGACCTCGGGATGGCTACACGCCAAGCTCTTGTTGTTGGTGCTCCTCGTCGCCTACCATGTCTGGTGCGGAAAAATTCTTATTGACTTCAAGCACGACCGAAACACGCGAACACACGTCTGGTTCCGTTGGTTCAATGAACTCCCCGTGTTGTTCTTGATCGGCATCATCATTCTCGCGACAGTGAAGCCTTTCTGATTCGGGCGCAAACCGCTAAGTTGTTCGCTCCTCTTCGGGTGATCGACATCGGCGAATTCAGGAAACGATGGAACAGGTGGATTGCGTCGTAATCGGCGCCGGGATCGTGGGTCTGGCAGCGGCACGGGCGCTTGCACTGGCCGGACACGAGGTGATCGTCGTGGACGAGGCTGACACGATCGGCACGCAGACGTCGTCACGCAACAGCGAAGTTATCCATGCGGGCATCTACTATCCCGAAGGCAGCAACAAGGCCGTTCTGTGCGTCCGCGGAAAGAAATCGCTGTACGAGTACTGCGAAGAGCGCCAGGTGCCGTACCAGCGATGCGGCAAGCTCATCGTCGCGACGAGCACTGCCCAGGTCGGCGAATTGAGGCGTATCCAGGACAAGGCGAAGCGGAACGGCGTCGCCGATCTCGAGTGGCTGAGCGAATCGCGGGCTGCAGAGCGCGAACCCGCGGTCCGCTGCGTTGCCGCCCTCTCGTCGCCGTCAACCGGCATTGTCGACAGCCATGGCTTGATGATGGCCCTGCGAGGCGACGCGGAGACAGCGGGCGCGCTGTTCGCGTTTCACAGCAGGGTGACGGGTGGCGCGGTTCTGGAGAAAGGCATTCGGGTGGACGTTGGCGATCACGAGCCAATGAGCCTGTTGGCGCGGCTGGTGGTAAACAGCGCTGGGCTGCACGCCGATCGCGTTGCGCGCTCGATTCGGGGCATACCGTCCGAGACGATTCCGAGACATTACTATGCCAAGGGAAACTACTTTTGCCTGTCCGGGCGCGCACCGTTCAATCGGCTGATCTATCCAGTCCCCGAGCAAGCTGGTTTGGGTGTCCACCTGACACTGGACATGGGTGGGCAAGCGCGCTTCGGCCCCGATGTGGAATGGATCGACGAGTTGGACTATTCGGTCGATCCCCGGCGGGCGGAAGTTTTCTATGACGCGATCCGCCGGTACTGGCCGGATTTGCCGGACGGGTCCTTGCAACCGGGATATGCGGGCATTCGGCCAAAAACGCGGCCCCGTGGGCAGCCCGCTGGCGATTTTCTGATCCACGGGCCAGCCCATCACGGGATAGAGGGACTGGTCAATCTGTACGGGATCGAATCGCCGGGACTCACCTCGTCACTCGCCATCGCGGACGAGGTGTGCAGACTGGTGTCGAGCTAACCCGGATATTTCACCAGGGCGGCCTTCGGCTAGCTCGCAGGTGGTTGATCGGTAGAAGTTTATGTCCAGTTTAGCGGCTCAGTTCTGGCGTACAAAGTGTACCGCCGCCGAAGGCCTACCCCGGCTGTGGCGGTCGTCGATGGCAGCGGATTTCTTGGGTCAGGGCTTTTCCTGCAGCATGAGGGATTCCCACATCAGCTGGTCGAGGGTTGGCTGCCAACGGTATCGCGACAACTGAATTCGACCCTGAACAAACACGACCCCCTCCTTCTCGAGCAAGTCGCGCTGGCGGCAATAGGGCTCACTGCCGTGGGGAAAGGACAGAGTGCCCCGCGCATTGACCACCCGATGCCAGGGAACTGCCAACTCTGGCGGCGCGTGTTTGAGGGCGCGACCGACGAATCGCGCCCCTCTGCCAAGTCCCGCAAGCTCGGCAATCTGACCGTACGTTGCCACGTAGCCAGAGGGGATTCGTTCAACCATGTTGTACACAGCGGCGACATGGGCTTGCAGCAGCGGGCGCCGAACGCTCACATGGAACCCTTTGATTCACGCAGCCGCGACGACTCGGAGACGGGCGGGCGCATGCCGGGCTGAAGAACCGGTACGTCTACCGAAACCGCATGGCCGGATTCGAACTCCAGCGTTAGCATGAAGCGTGTACCGGCTACGAGCGGCCTCGCCAGTCCGATGAGCATGAGGTGCAGCCCCCCTGGCTGGAACTCGATCGTTTCTCCAGGCGCCAGCGCAAGGCCAGGGACCTGCCGCATGCGCAACACGCCTTGGTCGTGAACGTGGCCATGCAATTCCACCCGTGATGCCACGTCCGAGCGGACGGCAGCCAGCCGGCCCGGGCGATCACCCTCGTTTACCAGCGTCACATAGGCAGCACCGTTGGACACGCCCGGCGCTGAGGGCCTGGCCCAAGGCCGCTCGACTCGAAACGTCTCAGCTGAGACGGCGGACGAAGCCACCACTAACAGACCGACTATCAGCACTCCGCGACTGTGCACGACCTTCTCCGTTCGATCGACGCTGAAATAAGATTGGCGGTGGTCTACCATCTTGGCCATCTAAACACAGACCACGGAGCCGCCAATGAGCCGGATGGTCGCATATTTGGGTCCCGCAGTACCGCTCGGCAAGGTCGTACTCGACCCACCCCACAATCTGCTGAACCAGGCACGCAGCCCGCGGGAGCTGAAGCACGCCGATTTCAATGCCGACGGCTTCGGTTTCGGCTGGTATGCCCCCGACGAGAGTCCGGCGTGCTACAACGTTGCGATTCCGATTTGGCACGACATGAACCTGCCGCACCTGGCCCGCAGCCTGACGAGCGATCTCTGGCTCGCAGCCGTGCACCATATGCGGGAACCGTTCGCGTTCACACAACGGGAAGTTCAACCGTTCTGCGATACGGAACTGCTGTTCATGCACAACGGTTTTTTGAGCGATTTCGTTGCTGCGTCGCGCCAGGAGCTCCGCGCTTTCATTTCCCCCGACGTTGAAGCAACCATCGAGGGTCACAGCGATTCCGAGCACATATTTGCGCTGCTCCGCCATCTCTTGTCCGATGACCCCGATCTCAGCATGGAGGAAGCCATCGGGCAGACATACGAATTGATCGCGGAGTGGCTCTACGACAGGCCGGCGCTCGTCAATCTGGTTGTCAGCGACGGAGAGCGGCTGTTTGCGGGCCGGCATGCCGTCAACGCAGAATGCCCCAGCCTCTACTACACCACCGACGACGAAGAATTTCCCGAGGCCCAACTCATCGCCTCGGAGCCGCTCACCGAGAACGGCGTCTGGCGGCCCGTGCCGGAAGATCATCTCCTGGTCCTCGATCCGGAAGAACCACCGGAGTTGCTGGCGTTATGAGTATCTGAGGACGTTTTCGCATGCCCGTATTGCCGGCTGACCTCTCGGCCGCGGTTGCCAACGCACTTGCCGAGGACGTGGGCAGTGGCGATTTGACCGCCGCTCTGGTCTCAGATCGCGTCGCGAGGGCTCGAGTCATTTCCAGGGAGCAGGCTGTCATTTGCGGTCGCCCCTGGTTTGACGAAGTTTTTCGTCAGGTCGATCCGGACATCTTCGTAGAATGGGCGGTAGACGAGGGTGAACGGGTGGCACCCGACACGGAGCTTTGCCGCCTCTCGGGCCCGGCGCCTGGCCTGCTGACCGGGGAGCGCACCGCGTTGAATTTTCTCCAGTCGCTTTCGGGCACGGCCACGGTGACCCGTCGCTACGCGGACGCCGTCGCGGGAACCAAGGCCAGGGTGCTCGATACGCGCAAGACGCTGCCGGGATTGCGCCGAGCTCAGAAGTACGCCGTGCTGTGCGGGGGCGGGAGCAACCACCGCATGGGCCTTTTCGACGCTGTGCTCATCAAGGAAAACCATATCCTTGCAGCAGGTTCCATTCGCGCAGCGGTGCTCAGGGCGCGCACTCTCTATCCGCAGATTTCAATCGAAGTCGAAGTCGAGTCCCTCGAGGAATTGGAGGAGGCCCTGAGCGCCAGCCCGAACGTTGTCATGTTGGACAACTTCGACCTCGAGAACATGCGCAACGCCGTCGCCGTCACCAAGGATCGAGTGAAACTGGAAGCATCGGGAAACGTGTCGTTGGAAACGATCCGGGCCATTGCCGAAACGGGGGTCGATTACGTTTCGGTCGGTGCGATCACCAAGGACGTGAAAGCGGTAGACCTGTCCATGCGTTTCGACCTATCAGGCGAGAGAGAATGACGTCAGACGTTCAACAGCAAATACTCTCGCTCCCAGGAGCTGATGACCCGCATGAAGGTTTCGACCTCGCATTCCTTGACTGAGTTGTACGCGGTGACGAATCTCGGCCCCAGAGCGTCGACCATGGGCGCGCAGTCGTTCAGCAGCCGCAGTGCCTCGAACAGGCCGCGCGGCAGTTCGATGGGCGTGTCGTACGCACTGCCCTCCACCGGGTCCGTCGGTTTCAGGCCCTCCACCATGCCCAGGTACCCCGCCGCAAGGGACCCTGCGAGTGCGAGGTAAGGATTGGCATCTGCCGCCGCAATTCGGTTCTCGACTCGACGGCCCGCGGGGGGCGAATCCGGGACCCGTAAACCCGCCGTGCGGTTGTCGTAGCCCCACTGCACATTGATCGGTGCGGCATGGAACTTCGCTACCCGTCTGTAGGAATTGACATAGGGCGCGAAAAGCGACATTGCCGCCGGGAGGTATCTTTGAAGGCCGGCAATGTGTGCGAAAAAAAGCTCCGAGGGTTTCCCGTCGGCGAGACTGAAGACGTTGCGACCCGTTTCCAGTTCCTCGATGCTTTGATGTATGTGCATGGCACTGCCAGGCTCATGCTCCATGGGTTTGGCCATGAACGTCGCGTACATCTCGTGACGGTGTGCCGCCTCGCGCATGGTACGTTTGAATAGAAATGCCTGATCGGCCAGATCCAGCGCTCCACCATGCAGAAGGTTAATTTCCATCTGCGCAGCGCCCGATTCGTGGATCAACGTGTCGATTCCCAGTCCCTGTGCCTCGCAGTAGTCGTAGACATCTTCGAACAAGGGGTCGAACTCGTTCACCGCGTCTATGCTGTAGGATTGCCGGCCGATCTCCGGCCGCCCCGATCGCCCGATGGGCGGTTCCAACGGATAGTCGGCATCAGTGTTCGGCTTGACGAGATAGAATTCCAATTCGGGGGCCACCACCGGACGCCATCCGCGATCCCGGTACAGCCCCAAGACGCGTCGAAGCACGTGACGGGGTGCCATCTCGACGACACTGCCATCGTGATAAAAGCAATCGTGAATCAGTTGCGCGGTGGGTTCGGCGGCCCAGGGCACGATACGAATCGTGTCGGCATCCGGTTTCAGCCATATGTCGATTTCCGCGGGGTGAATGGCCCGATCGTCCTCCGGATGGTCCCCCGTCACCGTCTGAATGAAGATGGATTCTGGCAGTCGCATCCCGGCTTCGAGAGAGTATTTCTGGGCAGGTATGATCTTGCCCCGAGCGACACCGGACATATCCGGAACCATCGCCTCCACTTCCGTAATCTGGTGTTTCTCGAACCAGTCGTTGATGGCATTCATCCCGCCTCCCGCGGCAGTCTGTATTCAGCGGGCCACTTCCAATGGTCGGAATTCTGCCCTGCACAATGTGATTGTCTATCACCCACCACTGCCGAGGCCAATCGAATCCAGCGTTCTCCATGACAGTGCTTAACCCATGATTCTTACGCCTGGCGTCGATTCCTGTTATTCCGCGAGCGCGAATCCCGCACCGAAGCATCCGTCGCTCGCCGGTGAGGTGCACTGTGACGTCTGCGTCATAGGCGCCGGCATTACCGGCTGCTCAGCAGCCCTGCACTTGGCCGAGCGGGGCTACGACGTGGCGGTGCTGGAGTCGCAGCGGGTCGGCTGGGGCGCATCGGGACGCAGCGGCGGTCAATTGATATTCGGATTTGCCTGCGATATGTCGAGCATCCGCCGCCTCGTCGGCCGTGACGACGCGCGACGCCTGTGGGACATGTCGGTGGAAGCACTGGATCTGGTGCAGCGGCAAATTGCCAAGTACGACATTTCCTGCGACCTTCGAGCGGGTCACCTGCATGCGGCCGTAAAGCCCCGCCATCGGACTGAACTGATTCGATGGAAGGACGAGCTGGAACACCAATACGGCTACGAGGGCACGCGCCTTCTGCAAGGCGACGCGCTCCGGGAGAACCTCGATACGGCGCGTTATTGCTGCGGCCTCTACGATCCTCGCAGTGGTCATTTGCACCCCTTGAACTACACCCTTGGTCTGGCGGCAGCGGCGTCCTCGGCCGGTGCCCGGTACTTCGAGTTCAGCCCGGCCGTGCGCATCGATCCTGGTGCCAAGATGACTGTAGTCAGCCCAGGCGGGCGGGTGCAGTGCGAACACGTGCTGCTGTGCGGAAAC
>JBFGYN010000029.1:0-15595 GCA_041587415.1 Candidatus Competibacterales bacterium
CCACGTCGCCGACCACGCGCGCGTGGTCCGAGTCGTAACCCCGGTGCGTCGGGAGATCGAACGCAACGGACAGGCCCTGCTGCCCGGCGTCCAAATTGCGTCGGTAGAATGCGTTCGATTCTTCAGCGGTGGAGAATCCGGCGTATTGTCGTACCGTCCAGGGCCGGCCCGCGTACATGGTGGCCTTCGGGCCGCGCAAGAATGGCGCGAACCCGGGCAGTGAATCGGTGTTCGCGACGTGATCGAGATCGGCGCGAGTGTAAAGCGGCTTGACCGCAATACCCTCCGGCGTATTCCAGAGCAGGTCCTCGGGACTTCGGCCTTTGCACTCCTTACTCGCAAGGGCATACCAGTCCTTTATCGAATTATTTGATAATTCGGTCATTTACGAAAACCTCCTAAGAAACCGCGTGGCGAGCATCGCTGGAGTGACGTGCGGAAGGAACCCGCCCCATCACCCTGGGGACGACCGTAAGAGATTACCTTGCCTTTGCAAGGACCGCTGCCCCGGCATGTTGCCCCGCAAAATTGCCGAAGCCTGATGAGCGATACAGGCCTGGCACTAGCTCTTCGCGTAGCCGAGACTCTTCAGCGCGTCCGTAATCTCGTCCAGGATTACGGGGTCGTCAATGGTAGCCGGGACTTTCCAATCAGTGCTATCTGCGATACTGCGCATGGTCCCGCGCAGGATCTTGCCAGAGCGTGTCTTTGGAAGGCGGTTCACCACCGTGGCGGTCTTGAATGCCGCGACCGGTCCGATTCTATCCCTGACCAGTTGCACACATTCCTTGACGACATCGTCGTGATTCCGCTCGCAGCCCGCACTCAGCACCAGAAAGCCCAGTGGCAGCTGACCTTTGAGCTGATCCGCAACACCCATGACGGCGCACTCGGCCACATCTGGATGCGATGCAAGCACCTCCTCCATGGCGCCGGTGGACAGTCGGTGCCCGGCTACATTGATGACGTCGTCGGTGCGGGCCATCACGAAAACGTAACCGTCTTCGTCGATCATGCCTGCGTCCCCAGTCTCGTAGTAGCCAGGGAATTCGTTCAGGTAAGACGTGCGGAATCGCGCCTCGTTTTGCCAAAGGGTGGGGAAAGTGCCCGGAGGCAGCGGAAGCTTCACGACCAAGGCGCCGATTTCGCCTGCGCGGACGGGCTTGTGATCCTCACCGAGCACCTGCACCTCGTACCCTGCCACTGGCACCGTCGGTGAACCCGGCTTTACCGGAAGCTGTTCGATTCCCATGCAATTGGCACAGATCGCCCAGCCCGTCTCCGTTTGCCACCAATGATCGATCACCGGAATGCCCAGTTTGTCTTGCGCCCAATGCAGGGTATCCGGATCACAACGCTCTCCGGCGAGAAACAGAGTGCTCAGACAGGAAATGTCGTGCTTGTCGATGAAGGCACCGGTCGGGTCTTCTTTCTTGATGGCGCGAAATGCCGTTGGAGCAGTAAACAGGACCTTTACATTGTGTTGGGAGATCACCCGCCAGAATGCACCCGGATCCGGCGTGCCAACTGGCTTGCCCTCGAAAATGACCGTGGTGTTGCCATTTAGAAGCGGGCCGTAAACGATGTAGGAATGTCCGACCACCCATCCCACGTCCGACGCGGCCCAGAACACATCGCCAGGGTTCACGTTGTAGATGTTTTTCATGGTCCATTTGATGGCAACCATGTGGCCACCGTTGTCGCGAACGACGCCCTTTGGCTGTCCGGTGGTACCGGAAGTGTAGAGGATGTAGAGCGGATCGGTGGCGGCAACGGGCACACAGTCGTGTGGTTCAGCAGCGGCCATGGCGCTTGCCCAATCGTGGTCACGGCCTGCGAGAAGTTCGGCGTGCACCTCAGGTCTTTGGTAGACGCACACCGCATCCGGCTTGTGACTAGCGAGCTCGATAGCCTTGTCCACCAGCGGCTTGTATTCAATGACTCGCTTGCCTTCTATGCCGCAGGACGCCAGGAGGATCGCCTTCGGTTTGGCGTCGTCGATTCGGACCGCCAACTCGTTGGACGCAAATCCGCCGAACACGACAGAGTGGATCGCACCCAGACGCGCGCAGGCCAGCATGGCCATGGCCGCTTCCGGAATCATAGGCATGTAGATAACGACCCGGTCGCCCTTAGTGACGCCCAAGCCGGCCATTGCACCCGCCAGCTTGGCAACCGAGTCCCGAAGCTCTGCGTAGCTTATGCTGCGGACCGTTTCGGTTACCGGACTATCATAGATGATAGCTGTCTGCTCCCCGCGTCCGGCCTCCACATGGGCGTCGAGCGCATTGAAGCACGTGTTGCATTCGCCACCTGTAAACCAGCGATAGAGCGGCGCGTTGCCGTCGTCCAGCACTTTATCCCACTTCTTGGCCCAATGCAGGGCTTCCGCTGCCTCCCCCCAGAAACCATTTGGATCTTCAATTGAGCGCTTGTGCACTTCGGCATACGTCGTCATAGCTTCCCCTTTACCCTTGAATGTTGTGCCAGGCGGAGCGGCGAGTTCACGGCAACCCACAGGCCCAGGATTCGTGAGAATTGTATGTTTGCGTTTACGTAAACGTCAATTGGCCCTGTCAATATTAATAATTGCCACAGCGTGGCACGGCTACGGTGGTACAGGCTCGACGCTCAGCAACCAGATTGCCATGACGCAAAATTGACCTGTGAAACCGTTGAGCGTCACACTCGGCGGATCGAGCGACGCACCGCGCCGAGTGCTCTGGATGCAGAACCGTTCTCATAGTCGATTCGTCATGGAGAATCGGGTAGCTCCCCGGTATTGATTCCGGGTGGCGGCAGCAATTTGAGTAGTCAGGCGTACCGCACATCCGTTCGAGTTGATTGTGGGCCATTGTTTTTGATCGTGCACTTGGTTCCACAAACGATTGCCTGCAATTCGAGTCCTGACCGGGTGTCAAACTCCACGTGGTCGCCAACCAACCAAGAATCCCGTGCTCGGAGAATTCACTGGTTGAAGGGCCGACACTCCCTATAGCGAGATGGTGCGGTCCCGACCCAGTCGTGGGTAACGGGCGCTGATGTAGACGGCAATATCGACCTTTCGGCGGATTGCGTCGTTCGCGGCAGCTCGCAGGCGGTTTAGCCCGGATATTTCGCCAGGGCGGCCTTCGGCTAGCTCGCAGGTGATTGATCGGTATGAGTGTATGTCCAGTTTAGCGGCTCAGTTCTGGCGTACGAAGTGTACCGCCGCCAAAGGCCTACCCCGGCCCTGGCGGTTTCTCGCTCGTCCTGACTTGCTCTTCACTAAAGTCGTCGCAATGGCTACAACTTTTCGTCCAGGGCGCTTGCATGCAAAGGCAAGCGCCCGCTCGGTGAGGGGCGATGATTCACTGGATCACCGCCCCTCGCCTCGCCCAGAGCGGCGCCAGGACGGCTGCGCTTTCCGCCAGCATCCGGGGTCCCTGATGAAGTATCCGGGCTAGCGGCCGGAGAGCTTGCGTCGCGCTGCTGAACGTTCGAGCATAGCGTCATGTCGGATCGTCCCAAAATTCCTCGAGTCGCCTCCCTCTGTGCTCGGATCCAACGCACGACGCAGCACGCCCTCGCAAGCGGCGCCCTGAGGCCGATTGAGACATCCATTACGCAAATTCAGGATCGGGGCATCCAATTTGCCATTCGCATGACGGCCAATTTGCGCCGGAAGCCGGAAGCGCGGATGCCCGGCTCACCGACAAACGATACCTCGTCCACCGCCACACCACACTCGACCAGCAACCCCTTTCTCCCCTACGACAGGGAGCTGTATGTCACCGACGTCGGGGAAAGGCACGTGTGCCTGTTGAATAAATTCAACGTCCTGGAACACCACCTTCTCCTGGTAACCCGTCGATACGAATCGCAGGAGGAAGTGCTCAATCCATCCGACTTCCGGGCATTGTGGGCCTGCATGGATCAACTGGACTGGCTGGCTTTTTACAATGGCGGGAGAACTGCGGGAGCGAGTCAGCGGCATAAGCACTTACAATTGGTTCCGCCTCGACTCGGTGGCCCAGGCCAGGATATTCCTGTGGAGTCCGTATTGCCGTTGGAACCCGGTAGGACTCAGCCACACTCGGTCTCGGCTCTTGCATTCGAACACTACTTTCACACTCTCGACGGACGGCTCGAGGGGCTCGCCGCCGCAGATGCGGCGTATCAATCTTACGTTCAGGGGCTCGACCAGTGCGAAATTCGGGGTTACCGTAGGCGCAAATCCGCGCGGCAAGCTTGTCCTTATAATTTGCTCCTGACGCGCCGGTGGATTCTACTGGTACCTCGCACTATCGAGTGCTATGAATCTATGAGTGTGAACGCGTTGGCATTTGCAGGAGCCCTGCTTGCTCGCACGCCCGAAGAAACGGAGATAATACGAGCGGTGGGTCCGATGCACGTCCTGACTGCTGTCGCCCTGAGGCGCGACAAACGGTTCGCGAACTGATCGGATAGCAACCTGGGGCGAGCCACTTGCGCCTGCCCGTGTCCGCCCCGAGGGTGCCGGCGGACTTTACACTTGGGTACGAGCTGCGACCCCAAAGATCAGATATATTTATGACTTTTATACATATTTGTTCAGTGGCACGAAAACTGTGTAGTGGTTCCGCGAAACACTGGTAATTGGGGTCGAGATGAGTGAATCCATGGAAAGACGTGCCAGACCACGTGTGGAAGGAAGCGTTCGCGCCTATTTGACGATGCCAGGTCAAATGCGCCAACGATGTACGGCACGCGACGTGAGCAGTCACGGGGCCTTCGTCGAACTCACCCGAGGGGCAGTTCGTCAAGGTGCTCCGGTTCAGGTAGTGTTCGCGCTGAACCGCGGTCGTGTCACGAGGCTCTACAGCCGCAGCGCAATAATTGTGCGCGTGACGGACACGGGCGCCGGCGTCATGTTCTCCCATCACGGGAGTGCCAGACGTTCGTTCCGCCACCGGGATGTCGCCAACTGAGCTGAAACCACCTCCGAAAGGTGGGACAACCATGGATCATTAGAGGACGTCGGTTTGCCCCAACGCGGCACGAGCACTCCCAACTGGCCACTTCATTATCGACAATGAAGCTCGAGCCGGTATCAACGGGTATCGACATGTCACCGTTCACGCGATCCGGTTTTCCGTGGATTCTGAATGTCCGCGAAAATTTCCGATCCCGATGCGCGCTTGGAGCGAACTTCGAAGTCTCATTAGAATTCGGGTTATCGGGTCAATTTGATGTTGCAAAATTGAACCGTAAACCGGATAGGACTCTCCGACATTGAGCATTAGATTCCGATTAACCCATAATCCAATGAATCACATACTAATATCGTTGAAGGATCGACCGCCCGGTGCGATGCCTGGGCTCGTCCTGGCAGGCATGTTATGCACCCCAATGCTTGCTCAGGCAGGACTGCAGGAGGGAATCCAAGCCGTCGAGGCCGGTGAATACGCGATCGCACTCCAGGAATTCCAAATTGGTGCCGATCGCGGCGACGCGGAGTCCCTGTTCCAACTCGGCAAATTGTACGAATCGGGCCTCGGGGTCCCACAGAACTTTCTTAGAGCACACGTCTATTACAATCTTGCTGGCGCCCGAGGACTCCAGGGCGCCATCGACGCGCGCGATGCGTTGGCCAGCCGGATGACGTCCCAGCAAGTTGCGCACGCGCAAGAGCTTGCTACGGAATGGCAACCGAAGAGCCCGGAAGCTCTACCGAGTCCAGCCCAGACCGAGTCCGATGCACCCAATCGCGAAGTCACTATCAGCTGGGCAGCGAGCACGTCGGCTGCGTGGCAAGCCGTTTTGGGCGACGAAACCGGGCGTCTAAAGGAACTGCTCTCCTCAGGTACGGATCCAAATGCCCAACTCTCGAACGGGGGAACCCTGCTGACCGAAGCGGTTCGAAACAGCTCACCAGCAGTGATCTCAGCGCTGGTCGACGCGGGTGCAGACGTGAACAAGTGGGGCTCACAAGGGGTGCCGCCGCTCAAAGCGGCAATCTATTCGGGCCGAACCGAGGTCGCCCGACTGCTGCTTGCCCGCGGGGCCGACCCGAGCGTGACGGCACCGGATGGTTTGAGCGCGCTCGCGCTGGCGCAGCGGCTCGGTCACGCCGAATTGGTGCAGATTCTGACTCGTTGACAACGCGCCCAAGGAACCAAGACTGCCACTCCCGGCGAGGTGACGGCGAATGGTCGGGGCGATCCTCGAGGAAGCCCGGACAACTCAGTCAGGGAACTGCCTGGCGACGTGAGGCGAGAAGGCGTTCCCCTAACCCGGATACTTCATCAGGTAGGCCTTTGGCGGCGGTACACTTTGTACGCCAGAATTGAGCCGCTAATCTGGACATACACTTCTACCGATCAACCGGCTGCGAGCTAGCCGAAGGCCGCCCTGGTGAAATATCCGGTCTAAGTGTCCCTGTGCTCCACCGTGACACTTGCGGGTGAGTAGTTGCGGCTGTTGAGCAAATTCACATAAAAGACCACCGCGAAAGCGCACAGCCCCAAAACGTGATACAGCGTCTGATTCGGCCACAGCAAACCCACTGCAGCAACCAAGAGAAGTGTCCGCCAAATCCAATTGACCGGCGCCTCCAGAAACCCGTCAAGAACGCCGTTCAGCGCATAGATGCCCACGCATCCGAAGGCGAAGACTTCCAGCACTTCCACAAAGCTCCCGCCTAGAAAAGGCGTATAAGCGATGAGCAAGGGCACGATATACAAGCCTTTCGCAATCTTCCATGCCATCAGACCGGTCGACATGGGCGGAGTACCCGCGATCGCCGCCGCTGCAAATGCCGTTAGGCAGACGGGCGGCGTAACGTTGCTATCTTGCGACAACCAATAGATCACCATGTGGGCCGAAAGCAATGCCGCCGTCAGTGCCGCGGGGCTGACAACCTGCTCCGTCAAGGTTCGGAGAAAATCGGGCGGGACCAGTCCGACGAGTGCAGCGGCCTGCTCAACCGGCATCGGCGAGCCAAGGATCTGAGCCTGGTCGCCGGCGACCAGCATGAGCGTTGCCTTGGCAACGTCCGGAACCGTACCGGCTGCGAGCTGCTCGATCAACTGCGATTGGCTGATCAAATCGTAGATCGCGGGCGCAGACAGTGTTGCAAGGACGATGTATGCAGCCGTGACCGGTAGACCCATGCCCAGCACCAGCGACGCGATGGCCACGAGTATTATCGTAATCAGCAGACTGCCATTTGCCCAGTTCGTAATCATCAGGGAAAACGTGTTGCCGACACCAGTCGTGGATATCACGTTGACGATTATGCCGACCGCGACCAACAAAACCGCCACGCTTGCCATATTGCGTGCGCCCATGGCCATCGCCTCTAGAACGGCTCGTGGCCCCATCTTGTAGGGCGATAGCCAAGATGCCGCGACAACCGACAATATGCTGATTCCGGCGGCGTAGGTGGGGGTAAAACCGTAGACCAGCAGCGCGACCAGTACAGCAATTGGAATGAGGTTGTGCCCCCCGGTGCGCATCACCTCGCGAAACGTTGGAGCGTCGGTGGGATCGCCCCGAATTCCGTATTTCTTTGCCTCGATGCGCACCCAAATTGCGACCGAGACGAAATACATGAGCGCCGGCAAGGTCGCCACCGCGATGATATCCACATAGGGAATTTGGGTATAGGTGGACATGATGAAGGCCCCTGCCCCCATGACCGGGGGCATCAGCTGCCCACCGGTGGAAGCCGAGGCCTCGACACCGGCTGCGAATCTGGCAGGAAATCCCGAGCGCTTCATGAGCGGAATGGTTATGACGCCGGTGGAAACGGTGTTTGCCACGGCCGATCCGGAAATCGAGCCCATTAATGCAGAGCCGAACACGGCCACCAGACCAGGACCTCCCACAAACCGCCCGGCGACGCTCATTGCCAAATTTATGATGAAATCGCCGGCGCCGGACCGGACCAGAAACGCACCAAACAGAATGAACATGAAGACGAAGGTGGAGGAAATTCGGGCGATCGGACCGAACATTCCGTCGGTTCCAAAATACTGGCGAAACAGTATCGTCTCCGCTGACAGGCCTGGAAAATGGAACACGCCACCGATCCATTGCCCCCACCAGATCACGTACGTGACGGACAATACAATCAGTATCGGTATCAGCCAGCCCGTGGTTCGACGCGCAAACTCGATGGCCACGGCGATGCAAAGGATCGAAAAAAACCAATCGGCGGCAACGAACGTGGCCCCTCGGTCGTAGTATGCCTGCTCGAACAAGATGAGATAGGCCACGCACGCCACCACGACGATCCCCAGGCCCATGTCTGCAATGAGCACTCGTCGTCTGCCTGCTTCGGTAGGCGCGTGAAACAGCGGAAATGCAATGGCGGCGAGTAGGCCAAAGCCGGCAAAATGAATCGCCGAGGTCCAGAGTTCGGGAAGCGTTGCGAGCGTGTTGAAATAAATCATCAAGCCCGACAACGCGGCACCGAACCAAAACACCAGCCTTCCGACCGGCGAGCCCTCCTCGCGGCCTTTGTGCTCGCTCACTTCCGCGCGAATGTCTTGCTCGTGGAGCAGATGAGATCGCGCTTCGTTGTCCTCAGGCATCGAATTTGCCGAGCCGGGGCGCGGAAGTGGCTACTGCGCAATCAGCCGATCCGGGATTTCTAGCCCAGCCTCTTTGTAGTACCGCGCGGCACCCGGATGGAGGGGAATCGGCAGCCCCCCAATTGCCTGATCGAGGGACATGACTTTCGTGGCCTTGTGAATGTTGTGCAGGAACGGCAGATTTTCGTAAATCGACTTCGTGATCTGATAAATCGTCTCCTCGGGCACATCCTCGCGAGCGGCCAGAAAGTTCGGCTGGGCGATGGTGGTCACGTCGGCCGTTTGTCCCGGGTAGGTGTTGGCAGCGATCGTATGTAGTGTCCAAAGATCGTAATTGCCATTCGCCCGTTTGGCCTGGTCCTCCGTGAAACCGAGGATCGTGATCTTGTCCCCGGCGGCCGCAAATGCTTGAGCGACTGCCGAGACCGGAACTCCAGCCGGCGTATTCATCCCCTTGATCGTGCCGTTCTGCAGTGCTTCCGCACTCGGACCGTATCCCAGGTAAACCAAATCGAATGTTTCGTCGGGGTTGATTCCGAGTCCGTCCAGAATGTGTCGCCCCGATCCCTCGGTTCCAGAATTGCGTTTGCCGATGGAAAATTTCTCGCCCTTCAAATTTGCCAGATCATCGATTGTTCCAGTCCCGGCAATGCTCGAGTCGATCACGAAGTGCTCCACGTTCTGCCACAGCATGGATACTGAGCGCAGGTTTTTCTGGGGCCCCTCGGCCTGTACCTGACCTTCCCCATTCCAGGCCCAGGCGCCGTACAATCCCTGCAGGATGGCGAATTGAGCCTGATTTTCGCGCAGTAACTTGACGTTCTCACCCGATCCGGCTGAGCTGATTGCAGCGAGGGAGATCTTGTGCGTCGGTTCAAGCTTGACCTTGATCAATGTGGCGACGGCAACGCCCACGGGATAGTACGTGCCGCCCGTCGTCGCCGTGGCAAGGATGTAAGATTCATCGGCCCGCGCGATGTCAGGGCCCATGGCGCAGGAAATTGCAAGGACAAAACCGGTGAGAGAACGCAACAGCGGCCCCTGCTTACGAAACTTATCCACGTCGTACCTCCAGAATTTGGTCGAACCAGCTAATTATTGTTTCGTGGAAGCGCACCAAAACTATACGCGGTCGCGTGGAAGGGTCACAAATCTGACGAGTGCTTCAGATTTGCGAGCAAGTGAGAATGACAAAGCCAATCGAGACCCGCTAGCGCCTCCAGGCGAGAGTTTCGACGGCAATTCCGCCGGTAGGTGTGGTCGGCACACTGTTCGACAAACTTACCGCTCCGGAGATCAAGTTGTCCGTCACCAAAGTCGAGCTGTTGCCGTTGCCCTTCGCAATGACGCTGCCGTTGATCGTCGGATTACCCAGCACTTCGACCTGTTCGGCAGCTGCCAGCGCGCCCTCGATACTCTGATCGCCGATTCCGTTGATTTGCACGTCCGCGCCGCTGACCAAAGCCAGGTTTTGGACGTCCCCCAACTGCAGGGTCGAGTCGTAACTTTCCATCCGCACGTAGCCGTCGACGGAGATGTTCTGCTCGGCGATGACGGTCGCCTCCCAAGTGTTTACAGGTGCCCATCCCGCGAGACCCGATATGGCCGCACTCCCCTCGACATAGTAAATGCCCATGGGCGGTGGCGTATCGGTCATCAAGGTCCACTGCCCACCCGAGTGTGACCAGCCGTTCCAGTTGCCGGCTGTCCCGTCGTCGATGACGACGCCAGTGGAATCCAGCACCTCCCCGGCCGATGTCAAGGTGAACGTTGCGTCGGAAGTAAAGCTCGTCGGGTCGACATTGGGCACTGTGATCGCGCCGGCACCGCTTTCCACGCCGCCATCGATGCTGGCGCTTCCCACGGTGGTCGTGCCCGTTGAGGTGGCGATGCCTTCCAGGGTCCCGCTATCCACGTGAAGATCGCCGTTGGCATGGACGTTAACGAGACAGCCGGTCAAAGTAGGATTGCCCTCAATGGTCAAGTTGCCTTGGGTCAGGATGGCAAAATCCAAGTTCGTACCGTTACGCCGCACCACCTGGGCCAGCGTCTCCGTGACGTTACCAACCGTCCCCGTTGAACTGAGAACGATCATCCGATCCACGTCGTCGGTCGAAGGCAGTTCTGCGCTGTTATTCAGTGCAGTGACGGTGTACGCACCCTGGCCGAGACTGACATCGTTCAGCATCACCCCGCCATTTGTCTGCAACTCGTCATTGAATCCGTCCTCGACACCGCAAGGCCGCTCGAGCAGATCGAGTGCGGCTTGGATTCCACTGTCTGCGATGCTTTGGGCCTGCAAATACTGCTCGAAGTTGCCCGCCATGCGTTGCTCGAGAACGCGGCTCTGCATGCCCGACAAAGCCACCATGCTCATCGGCACCAGCAGCAGCAGCGTGATCACCAGTGCCGCACCTCTCTCGCGGTGGACCCCAGGTCTTGAGTAGCCTAGCCTCATCGTTTCAGTTCCTCAGCGCGATCGTAGTCGTGAACAGCTTTCGAATTCGCCGGTCACCGGCTGGCCCGAATGTCTGATCCAGAACCTGGTAGACCTGTGTATCCGGATCATTGGTCACTTCCTCATCGGACCGCAGCAGCGCGGCGACTCGCACCGAAACCACATCCGACCAATCGCCGGGCGAAGGCGCGACGTCGCTGGCTTTGACGAATTGATTCGGCACACCATCACCGTCAAGATCCAAGCCGTACTGAATTTGCAGAGATTCGATCCCGCTCACCACGGCCTCGACACTGCCGTTGCACACCAGCCCATCCCCCAGCACGGTAAAGACATCGCTTACCCCGAACCCGGGAGCAATTGCCGTACCGACACAATCCACTACCCCCGTTCCACCTTCATAATAAACCGAAATGGAGTCTGGCCCGTCAGTTCCTTCCACAGCATTGCTGGGGTGCGGAACAAACGCCGTATCCGGGTCGTTGTACCCGCCCATCTGTATGGCAGCCCGCAGATAACTGAGCAGGAATCTGCCATCTTCTTGCATGAGGGAAAAATTTTGATTGAACTGCTGGACCCGTATGTTGGTCAGGTAAACCTGAATCACGATGCCCGTGACCAGTAGCCCGAGCATGAGCGCAATCAACAGCTCGATAAGCGTGAAACCTCCCTCCGTCGCGGATGATCCGGTGTATCTCATGGGCGTGCTGTGAAATGGTTCGGATCGATCAGGTCGATCACCTCACTATTCCGCATCTGCGTGATCGGGGTCGCGCTGGCAAATGGCACGTTAAATTCGAGCAATTTGTTCGTCATCATCTTGGTCGCGCTCCGCCAGGTGATACGAAATCGAACGTGGACCCGAATGGCCTGCTGCTGATCCCGAGTGGGCAGACGCGCTGGTATCCGCGGCCCAAGTGTGACCGGCAGATCATAGGTTGACAACGCCCCAATCGCATCGATCATTGACGCGGCAGTCCCCGGTCGGAGCGTGCGACCGGACGGGTTCGGCTCGGCGTCGATTGGCGCCACGTCCAGCCCGTTGCATCATTCAGCCTGGGACGAGCGGTGCGAGTGCGGCGGAACTTGAACCGATCGGGTGACGGGCCGGGTGCCGTTAGGCAATCTCTGCTCGAATCAGCGTCCCCTTCCGTTACCCGGATGTGGCGCGGGTATCCACATGGCAAAATGTTGATTTCGGAGAACAAGTGGAAACCACGTCCCTGGTTTCTCAAGCCGGGATGGCGCGCGATTTGGGCCTGGCCGACCGGAGCCCGTCCTAGACGTTTGCGATCACGATGCCACCCGCTGCGCGCAACATTCCAATCGTCGGGTGCTCGGTATCGTACCATCGTCATTCGGTGCGGCTCTGATGCGAATTCCCGCACTGGCGTTGGTCGACCTTCAGAGGGAGTTGGCTCATGACACGCGACACTGAACACGCGGCCGCTGGCAGTCGCAGTATTCGATTTCTTCTCAATGGGGAGTTGATTACCGTCGACGACGTCGAACCCACCCAATCGGTGCTCCAATATCTGCGCGAAACGATGCACCTGACAGGGACAAAGGAGGGCTGCGCCGAAGGCGATTGCGGTGCCTGCACAGTAGTGGTCGGAGAAGCCGATGGCGACCGACTCGAGACGATGGCAGTGAACGCGTGTATCCGGTTCGTGCCCACTTTGGACGGCAAGGCCCTCTTCACCGTGGAAGGTCTACGCCAGGGCGATGGCAGCCTTCACCCGGTGCAGCAGGCCTTGGTCGATCACCACGGATCACAATGCGGCTTTTGCACGCCCGGCTTCGTGATGTCATTGTGGAGTCAATACCTCGCATACCGAGAGGGCGCCAATCGACCAACCCGAGCTCAACTCGGCAATGGGCTAAGCGGTAATTTGTGTCGCTGCACCGGATACCGGCCTATCCTCGATGCGGCCGAGGCAATGTTCGATTTGCCCGGCGTGGGTTTCGACCGCCAAGCGATCGCAGAACGGCTTAGAGCTCTTCGGCGCAGCGACTCACTCGTGTATACCCACGGCGGAGCTCGATTCTTCGCGCCGCGTACGGTGAACGAACTCGCGGGCCTGCGAGCCGCGCACCCGAACGCCACTATCCTGGCGGGCTGTACCGACATCGGAGTGTGGGTGAACAAACAGTTCCGGGATCTGGGCGACATCATCTACATCGGCGAAATCTCGGAGCTGCGGAACATCGATCAGGGCGAGGAGTCGGTGCGCGTCGGCTCGGCCGTATCCCTGACCGATGCCTACGAAGCACTCGTGGTGCACTATCCCGAAGTGACCCAGATGTGGGAACGATTCGCCTCCGTACCAATCCGAAATGCCGGCACGCTCTGCGGAAACGTGGCCAACGGATCGCCGATCGGCGACTCGACGCCCTGGCTCATCGCCGTCGGCACCAGAGTAGTCCTGCGCAATGCGGCCGGTTCCCGAGTCATACCCATGGAAGATCTGTACGTCGACTATATGAAGAAGTCGATGATGGCGGATGAGATCGTCGAGGCCATCGAAATACCCTTGCCAAAGTCGGACCAGCGCTTTCGCACCTACAAACTGTCCAAACGCTACGATTCTGATATCTCGGCGGTCTGCGCCGCATTCAGCATCCGCTTGCAGGGTACACGCATCGTTGATTGCCGAATTGTCTTTGGGGGCATGGCAGCGATACCCAAGCGCGCTGAGAATTGCGAGGCTGCCTTGCTGCAGCGCGAATGGTCGGAATCCACCGTGCGGGATGCGACGGAGGCACTCGTCGCGGACTACTCGCCGGTAAGCGACATGCGGGCGAGCGCAGCTTACCGTTTACAGGCGGCCCAGAACCTCGTGTATCGGTTTTACCTGGAAACCCGGCCCGATAATCCGCTACCGGCGACGAGTGTTAGCGTGTTCACGACCGCCTAGGAGAAATTCGTGACCCATTCCCCTGCGTCCACGACCAGGAATTCACCCAACGCTGCGGCGCACGCACCTCCTCCGCACGAATCTGCACATCTGCACGTCTCGGGCGAAGCGACCTATGTGGACGACATACCCGAGCTCGCCGGCACGTTGCACTGTGCGTTGGGACTGAGTCAGAAGTCTCATGCCTTGGTCAGCGCAATGGACCTGTCTGCAGTGCGAGCATCCCCGGGCGTCGTAGGAGTGCTGACGGCCGCGGACATACCCGGTGAAAACGACTGTGGGCCACTCGTGCGCGACGACCCGATACTGATCGAACAGCACGTTCAATACTTTGGCCAACCCATGTTCGCGGTGCTGGCGGCGTCATACGATTCGGCGCGGCGGGCGGCGCGGCGGGCGGTCATCGATTACCAGGAACTACCCGCCGTGCTTACGCCGCAAGAAGCGGAACGGCATCGGTCCTTCGTCGTGCCGCCCATGCATCTCAGGCGTGGCAAACCAGACACAGCCCTGACCGCCGCCCCGCGTCGGCTGAGAGGCGAATTCACTGTTGGTGGTCAGGAGCACTTCTACCTGGAAGGGCAAATCGCCTATGTCGTACCAACTGAAGACCGTGGCCTGCACGTATGGTGCTCCACCCAGCATCCCACGGAGATGCAGCGCATCGTCAGTCACTGTTTGAAGCTCCGTTCCCACCAGGTCGTCGTTGAGATGCGCCGTATGGGTGGTGGCTTCGGCGGCAAAGAGTCCCAATCGGCCCTCGTCTGCTGCATCGCAGCCGTGGCGGCGCACAAACTAAAGCGCCCGGTCAAGCTGCGCTTGGACCGGGACGACGACATGATGATGACCGGCAAACGCCACGGCTTTCACTACGAGTACGAGGTCGGGTTCGACGACACGGGGCGAATCCTCGCGGCAAATGTGGAAATGGTCGCAGTGGCCGGATTTTCCGCAGATCTCTCTGCTCCGGTTGCCACGCGCGCGGTATGCCACGTCGATAACGCGTACTACCTCGGTGACGTGGACATCCGTGCCCTCTGCGCCAAGACCAACACTCAGTCGAACACCGCGTTTCGCGGTTTTGGGGGTCCGCAGGGTGCCATGGTCATAGAGCACATCATCGACGGCATTGCCCGCACTATCGGGAGAGATCCGCTGGACGTCCGGAAGGTGAACTTCTACGGCAACGGCGAGCGGGATTTGACTCCCTACGGGCAAAGAGTCGAAGACAACGTCATCCACGAACTGGTGGCGGAGCTCGAGGAATCGAGCAATTACCGACGTCGCCGGGAGGGACTGCGCGCGTTCAACGCCACGAGCCCGATCCTCAAGAAAGGCATTGCCTTGACACCCGTCAAGTTCGGAATTTCGTTCAACGTGGTGCACTACAATCAGGCCGGCGCCCTGGTTCACGTGTATACCGACGGGTCGGTACTCGTAAACCACGGTGGCACGGAAATGGGCCAGGGACTGAACACCAAGGTCGCCCAAGTGGTCGCCCAGGAGCTTGGGATCGGTCTCGAAAACGTACGCGCCACGGCGGCCGATACGAGCAAGGTGGCCAACACTTCGGCGACGGCGGCGTCCACCGGCGCGGATCTGAACGGCAAAGCCGGCCAGGACGCGGCGCGGCAGATCCGCCTCCGTCTCGCCCGATTCGC
>JBFGYN010000030.1:0-15389 GCA_041587415.1 Candidatus Competibacterales bacterium
CGGGCGCCCAGCTTGTCCTTCGCGTAAACCGTAGCGAGCGCGGCGCATGACGCGTCCTGGTCGCGTGCAAATGGGCGCAAGCCACCGCTCGACCCGCCCCAACATTCGCTCGACCGCAGGGCATTGGGTTGCGCCCAGAACGGGGCCGGATCACGCTGCGGCCCGCCCGACCACTCGCGACCCTCGCGGCGTATCCGGGCTACCCCGGTGCCGATTGATGCCGCTCGCAGTGTCTTTGCTCGCACAGAACACCCACCAGAATTCGCTCACGAGTGTGACGAGCGCCTTCCAGATCAAACACACACGCCGCTTCCGCCCCGAGTCCATGGTTTGCCGCCGTTGCCGGCAGCACAGCCAGCGCTTCGGCCAGGGTTTGCTCGAGCAGGAGCCGGTCGGTGCTCTTGTCCACCAGCAGCACGACCTGCTCCATCGGTATCCGCTGCGCCAAAAAGCGCAGTTCGGCCAGGCAGCCGTCGTTGTTTCGCGTGAAACGACGCAGGTCCATGAGCACCCGAGCACCGCCCGCTGTCAGAGGGACGAGGGCTGACTGCCAGGTGTCGCTGTAGCAGTACAGGCTATTGATTCGAAAGCGCCCATCCGGATCCGGAGCATGATCCTGCGCGGCAATTTGCGCCTGCAACGACGCCTCGTCGCGCACGAAGTGACGTCCCAGCCTGCCGGCCAGAAAGTCGAGAAACTCTTGCGGCTGCACCGCTTCTCCGGCCACGTCGGGACCGGCGATGAGCTGAATGCTGCCGATGTGCCGCCAGCGCCGGGCGATCGACGTCAACAGCACTTCGGTGCGCGCCCCCAGGGCGAATACGCGCAGGAAGCACAGGGTGTGCGGCACTTTGGCCGGTTTGAGAAACCATCTGCGGGCCGCGCTCAGCACGAATCGGTACAAGACGAACCCTGCAGGCACCGTCAACAACCAGGTTACTCCGCCCATCGTCAACCACATGCCATAGACGGATAGGAAGACAATGAGCACCGCGTCCTGGCGCAAAATTTGATCGCTGATCCGCTTCTGGAGATAGGCGTGGCACAACCATCGCAGTGCCCAGACTGCCAGTGCCAGCAATGCCAGCGCGGTGGCGGTCAGCAGAAGCAGGGCCGAGAGCGCTGGATCCGCTGCCAAGCCGGACTCCAGGCGTGCCAGCAAGGCACTCCCGGCAGGCATGCTCAGGAACAGCCACAAGCTCCAAAGCCCGCCGACCGTGATCAGCGACAGAGCAAGCATCAGGGGTGCAAAAGCCCGCACCCGCCGATTGAAACACAGCAGGCAAAGTATCGTAGGAAGCAAGTTGACGCTGACCCAGAGCACCAGCATGCGCACCGGGGTAACACCTGAGCGCGCTTGCACTTGAAGCGCACCCATATGGAGCTGGGGCAGGTTGAGGCGAGTGGCAGCCCAGACGCTCAGCGCAACGTAGACCAGGGCGTAGCCGGGCAGTGCCCAGACGGCGACCCGCAGCGGCCCAGGCAAAATCAGCATTGCCGCGACCAGCAGCGGCCACGAGTAGATTGCGATACCCACCAGGTACCCCGGAAAGCCCAATCCCGTGGGATACACCACTTGCGCCGCAGCGGAAAGGCCAAGGGCAAGAGCAAGCACGGCGACGGCATGAAACCCCAGGTCCTGCCAGGGGGCACGCAAGGCAAGCTGGTACTGCCGATCCGAATCCGGAGAATTCGCTACAGCGGGTGCGTTGCTCTGCGCAGCGGTGCCCATGAAAGCGCTGCTCGCCTCGCCACCCGCGATTTGCCCCATGAGTACTCGCAGCGAGCGCCGGCAGCGCCACAACAGCACAGCGGACAGAAGCGCGGCCAGCAGGGAAGCGAGCGCCACGACGGAAACGACCGAGGCGGCCGCGACCTGGGGGGTAACCGCCTCGATCATCGGGCCGAGTGCCGCGCCGGAGCTGCAGCCGCGCGGTCAGTCACTGATTCGAGTGGCAGTCCAGGACATCTCATTCATCACTTTGCCCTTCCAGTCTTTGATGATCAGGTAGCAGCGGCGGCTGTCACGACCGGGAAACTCGCATACCGACTCGTAGCTGATGTCGAAACCGGTGGGATTCTTCCAATGCATCTGCCGTTGGCGCGCATCCCAGGTCCCCGGCGCGAGATAGCTGTAGCTGCCGGTCGAGGAAAAGATCCAGAATGGAAACCCATCCGCCTGAGAGTCGTAGGTTCCGAATACGATGTCTCGGCTGCCGTCGGGCTTGCGGTCGGTCTCGCCCTGAATGTAGTTGCCGTCCAGCACGCGGCGGTAGCGTTCGGTGTAGGAAAGCTTTGCGGATTGCGGCTGCAGAAGGGTCACGTCAACGCGCCAGCGGCCCAGAAAGAGGTCCAGCACCTCCTGTTGAGCCGACGAAATGTTCGGCAGAAATCCACCGAGTGCAACGCCGAGCAGGACGGCAAAGCGACTAACACTCTTCATTGATCTGTCCTTCCTGACTGGGTATTTCACTGAAAGTGGCCGCCTATTCCGTAATGAAAGTAGTGGGGCGTTCCGATGTAAACCCACCACCGACTCCGAACGTTTGTTGCCCCCCTCTGAATGCTCGTGCAAGGGCAGTGAGGGTTTTCTACTCCGGGCTCTGCGGCGCGGTCAATACGCCGGCCATAGCCGACCACGAACGGACGCTCGTGGAAGCTGCCGGCGAGGCTTTCTAGCAGGGGCGCCGCCTGGCGAAGCTGCTTTACCAATGTGGATATCATTCGAGCGCGGATCACCATCCAGAACTTGGTGCACTCCGCGAATCGGCCCCGACGACTTGCACCGAGTCCACCGGCAGTTTTGGAAATGCCATGGCGGTCGGAAGTCGCCCATGGGATCGTCGCGGTTTTTATATATCCTTTGCAATCTGCGGCGTAGGAACCGCGTCGCGCAATAGACACAGTTTCGCGTCACGCTCGTCCGCGCGATCAAGCTTGCCGCTACGCTGCGGAAGCTCACTTGCGTGTGGTCGCCAACGGGGGCCCGCACGCTGCGATCGATACCCAGACGTCTCGACGCCTCTGCAACGCAGTATCCTTAGCTCTTCGACCAACCTCACGGCATCCACTTTGAAATCTTCGGAATACCGTCGCTGTGTCCTCGTACTCATCGAGCGCCTCCAGTCCCCATCAGTGTGGCTTAACCCGGATATTTCACCAGGGCGGCTGCGAATTCCGCCAGCATCCGGGGTCCCTGATGAAGATCCGGGTTAGCGCGGTGCTGCCCCGCGATCCGGCTTTTCACCGAGGGCTGGCCAGCCCTCGGTGAAGTTCCCGGGTTCTGCATAAAACGCTTGGGTACACCTCGGGGTGGTGTGGTTACTCGAATGGCTCGAGTCCGCAGCCGGGGCCATTGAATCGGCTGACGAGCTGAGCCCGGGCGTCGCTGCGCCAGAAGGCGTTCAGGGTCGCTTCGGCGTTGGGCATAATGTCCCGGTCGCGTTCGTTGCAGATCGCGTGTCGAATCTGGTGTTGAAACGTAACGAAGTTCTCCCAGCTTCCGAAATGCAAACTCGTATGACTGATGTGGCAGGTCCGGCAGTACGGAGCGACAACCTTTCGATAGATTTGCCGCGCGTCCCGGTGAACCTTCCACCCATCCGGCAAGAAATCGTCATTGAACCGACGTAATGGCCAATCGATGAGGTTTGGATGCACCACGAAATCGGCGGGAGCGCCGTAAAAGCCGTTCATAAGCTCACGCGCTTCCGGATGCCCATATAGATCCGTGTGGCTGATGATCCAATTCAACTCCCGCACCCGGGGTTCTTGTTTGGACCTCGAAAGGGCATCCGATGGGTCATCACTGTAAAAATCCAGGGCATGTTGCACGTCGAACGGCAGAAACTTGGCAAAGAAGACCTGCTTGGTGTTTTTGAGGTACGTGGCCTGTGCGCCGTGACACACGAGACAGTTGCCAGGAACGAATTTGTTGTGGGCCCTCTTATCCAATTGGGCTTCCAACGCCAAAGGGGAATCGTCCTGTACTTTTATTGGATCGACTCCTGCTTTATATCTCCCCTGGTGTTGGTACACGGCGAAAAACACTTTGTTCGGCCTGTTGTCCGCCATCCCTCCGCGCGAGACCATCGCCACCGTCGCGAATGGTCGCTTCGCATCGATCGCCCGTTTGGACACATCTTTGTCGAAAGAGGGATTGAAAGTGAGCTGAAGTGAGCCGTCCGGATGACTGAAGTTCTTGACGAAGCAAGCTGTCTCCTGAGATCGGAAGTTGTGGTGGCAGTGCATCTCGCGCCCGATTCCCAAGTCTCCCTTGTTGAAGAACACGGCGCTGCCGCTCACCGTATCACCGAAAAAAAATCCGTCCGTCCGGAAGAATCTCTCGCGGAAATGCCTGAGCGTTGGGAGCGAGTTCCAAATGGTCTGCTTCGGGTTTTGCCCGAGCACGTCGACGAAAACGGACTGGTAGTAGGTCTTCGTTTCTTTCGCCGTGCCGGTTTGGTCTTTCTTCCCCAGGAATTGGGGCACCGGATAGAGCGACGGAATATAGAACCGTTGAGTATCCGGGGTTCGATCGGCATCGGCAAAGATGAGATCGTGGGCCTGGATCCGGACGCCGTCCTGATCGCGGTAGACAAGCTCGCTGGTCTGCCCGTCGCGGAAGCGGTGGGCGATAACGCTGACGCGCGCGGTGCCACCGTCCTGCCACGGTTTCCCGCACCACTCGCCGGACGCCTCCGCCTGGGTCACCGCCTCCAGGAAAGGCTGAAACGGCCCGCTGGAGAATCGCCAGACCGTGCGGCCGCCAATGAGGCTGATCGTCTTTGAGGGCTGAAATACCTTTACCCTGCGCGTGCCGTTGCCGGGAAAGCTGTCGCCGTCGCAGCCCACGACGATCCATAGCTCACCGGCGCTGGGTGGGAAGTCCACCCAGCCCTTGAACGTGAACGACCGGGCGAGGTTCGACGCGGTTCCCTGTTCTCGATCAATCACCAGCGACTGACTCGAGAAGACCTGCAGCCGAGGCGACTGCAGCACGCCCTTGGGCGGATTGGTGCCGCCTCCGTCCGCCAAGGCAATCGGGTTCGCAAGAATGCAGAAAACAATGGGAACCAACCAGCGGGCGAGACAACGCCTGGCGGTGCTCGCCCCGGTGCACGGACAACAGGCAGCCACTTTGCCAACTCCTGCCCGCACGGCGTGGAGATGTTGGAATCAATAGTATATGCGCTGGGACTGGCATCTTGAGCGCCGCCCGGCCATGAAATTTTTCTGGGCTTATCGATTAACCAAATTTGGGATCGGCGCGGTAGGGTGAAGCGGCGCGTGGCCGATTCAATCCGTCGCGGCGCTTGGGGCAGCGTGGGAGGAGGAGCGGACTCGCAGCGGCCGTCGCCCGCAGATGGTCTGCCGAGACCGTCCCGTTCGGTGATGCCTGGGGATGTGGTGCCGCACTCTGACAACGGCTCACCGATGCGCGGGGCGACGATGTTGGCCACGTTGCGCGCACTGGGCGTCGTGCCCTCATTCTCTCGCCCCTCGGTCAGCGACGACAACCCATTCTCCGAATCGTTGTCTCGAACGCTGAAGTATCGCCCGGAGTATCCGCAACGTGCCTTTGAGAATCTCCCAGTGGCCCGAGCCTGGGTGGAGCGATGCGTGTGCTGGTACAACACCGAGCACGGTCATAGCGCGTTGAAATTCCTCACCCCCGAGCAACGTCACAACGCCCAGGATGTGGCGATTCTCGCGCACCGCCATGAGCCCTTAGCGGCACGCGCGCGAGCGACACCCGCAATGCTGGTCAGGCCGGACACGAAACTGGGGCCCAGCAGCAGTGACGCTACCCACCTACCGTGCTAGGCGGGCCGAACCGAGCGGCCTCAGCCGCATGAGATTGGAGCGACAACGTGCGTGACACCCATCGTCGATCCATTTGAGCTTGATTGGCGTGCCTTTAACTGGTGCAGCCGTGGCAAATTGTCGTTTGGACTAGGCATTGGAATTATCATTCTGTGCCTCCTACACTTATCGCTAGGTATCAACGTAGCCCAAGGTGCTGGACGGACCCCCGACAAATTAGCCTCGCCCGGTTTCCGCTCTTTACGCCCAGCGGATGCGGCAGCGCCGCTTGAAAGAATGCTGCCGGTCTACTCCGAATGGCAGGGGTGGTTGATGTCCTGTCCAATTATGGAGGCCTCGCTCTGCGAGACCGAGTCGACTGGCCACTTGTTCGCCGCTGGCGTTGACTGAGGACGAAATTTCTGACGAGACGACAATACTGAAGAGTGTATGTCAAGCGGGACGACTGTACAGGTCTCGCGACCGGCGGCAAAAAGACGCGCGAGCTCAATTTTCTTATGGGGGACGCCATTGGCGAGGGCGCAGATTGCATCGTGACGCGAGGTGCCGTGCGGTCTAACCACGATCGTGAGTGCGCCGCTGCCGCCGCAAAGCTTGGGGTCTCCTGCCACAGACTGCTTGTGCCAGACGTCTCCGAGGAGTACGAGCGAACGGGAAACGTGATTTTGGAGCGCCTCTGCGGTGCCGAGGTCGGCTTTCCGCCGAGCGGCCTGGAGTTTCTTTACCAGGTCAACGACCCGGGTCTGCGCGTCGACTACGCGGTGCACGCCACCGGAAGCGCCGGCACCCAGGCTGGACTGGTTGCCGGCATCCAGGTCAACGGGATAAGCGTCCCCCATCACAAGGACAAACAGGAGGACGCGCTCCACAAGCTCGCATGCGAGACGGCGGAATTCGCAGGGATCAGGAGTGCCATCGCGCGCGAGAACTGTTGTGGCGGACGATGGCTACGTCGGGCCCGGCCATGGCCAACCGACCGAGGCAATGGTTGAAGCGTTCAACCTCACGGCTCGGGAGGAGGGGATCCTGCGGGATCCTGTCTACTCCGGCAAAGGGATGGCCGGCCTCATCGAGCTTGTGCGCGGTGGGTTTTTCTCGAAGGATTAGAATGTGGTGTCCCTGCACACTGGCGGTTCGGCGGCCCTCTTCGCCTATCAGGAACTCTTCGTTCCAGTTGCTTGAGAAGCGCCGGCCGCACCTGGTACAGACAATTCGACAGCTGAGGAGAGATCGCTGATGAACCATCGTTTGAATAAGAAAACCCGTGTGGCGCTGGCCACCGCGACGCTCGCCGCAACGGCGGCACTCAGCGGTGCTCCGGGTGCTATGGCGGCCGAAACGATAAGGCTCTCGACCTACGTGAACGAGACCGACATTCGCTATGAGGGTTTCAAGAAGTTCGCGGAACTCGTCGAGCAGAAGACCGATGGCCGGGTCAAGGTCGAGGTGTTTCCTTCGGCTACACTGCATGGCTGGAGCGAAGGCGTGGATGCCGTGCAGGGAGGTGTATCCGACATTAGCTGGATCCCTGCAGATCAGCGCCTTCCCTGCTACCGCGCGGTTTCGCTCTATCCCGCCGCCATCAATCTTGAAAATCAGATCGAGCTGGATGCCGAGTTTGCGGAGCTGCTCAAAGCCGAAGCAGCTGAGGCTGGCCTCATCAACGTCATAAACTCGAATTACTCCTACGATCAGGAATGGTGGTTCGAGGAACGCGTAGCCGAGCTGGGCAATCTGGACGGCAAGCTCGTGCGCAGCATCGGACCGTTGGTTAGCTTGATGATCGAGACTTGGGGCGGCAAGCCTGTGTTCGTCGCGCCGAAGGAGGTCTTCCAATCAGCCGAGCGGGGTGTGGTCGACGGAATCAACATGGGAGTGGCCACCTATAGCTCCTGGAAGCTGTGGAACGTGATGCCGTACATGGTCAACGCGAATCTGTTCTACGGCAATATTCAGTACATGATGAACAAGAATAAGTTCGACAAGCTGAGCCCCGAGGACCAGAAGGCGGTGCTCGAAGCTGGCCGCGAATCCGAGGAGTGGCTGAAACCGAGATATGAGGACTGGATCGACTTCAAGGTCGGTAACGCTGTGATGAAAGGCGGCGGTGCAGCGGTAAGCATCTCCGCGGACGAGCGGACAAAGCTCATCGATTCCGTGCAGTCCACTTGGGACAAGGAAGCCGATGAGGCCTGTGGTGTCGAGCTTGCCGACAAGGTACGCGCCCTGCTCGCCAAGCATGCGCTCTAGATGAACGTGGGAAGCCCCCGGCTTTGCCGGGGGCGACATGCTCAAGATTTGAGGGTAAAGCAGTGAAATCGAAGCGTCTCGGTTGGGCAGAGCAAGCGGCCCTGCTGCTTGCCATCGCTGGTGGGCTGATCGTCCTGATCCAGGCCTTCTGGATCACCTACGGCGTGTTCGTCCGCTACGCGCTGGGGAATCCGGATCGCTACGTTACGGAAGCAACTGCTCTGTTGCTCGTCCCCGTTGCTTTCGCGGGTCTCGCTTACGCGCTGCACGAGGACGCTTACCCGAAGGTGACTCTGCTCACGGAGCGACTCTCACCCACTGTGCAGCTGTACCTGGAGTCCTTGAACCTGGTGATCATGATGAGCATCGGAATCTTTCTGGCCGTTGCCTCTACCAGCGCAACGATTCGGTCCTTTCAGTCCGGCTCGGCTTCCGAAGTGCTGGCATGGCCCCGGGTGTACTTCTGGTTCCCTGTAGCTGTGTCGCTGTGGGCATTCTCGCTTTACGCCGTGTACGAGCTATTCCATGTCCTGCGGGAAGGGCCCGGGCGCCACCTTCAGCACGAGGAGAAGCACGATGGAGTGGTATAGCGTCGCACTTGGATTGCTCGGACTACTGATGCTCTTTATCGCCATCGGCTTACCGATTCCATTCGCCCTGGCTGCAGCTTCCTTGCCGTTTCTATGGACCATCCAGGACTTCCAGACCTCGCTGGTGAGCAGCGAGCTGAATCTGTGGGGCGTTTGGGTCAACTACATTCTGCTGGCCGTGCCACTCTTCGTGCTGCTCGGAGAGCTCATCGCCCGCTCTGAGATCGGTCCTCGTCTGTACCAGGCAATCCATCGTGGCGTGCGGGTTCACGGCTCAGCGGCCTATGGCAGCATTGGGGCCTGCGCGGGCTTTGGCGCGGTGTGTGGTTCGAGCATGGTGGGTTCGCTTACGATCGGCGGAGTTGCTCTTCCCGAGATGATGAAGCTCGGCTACGGCACGCGGCTTTCAGCCGGAACGCTTGCTGCTGGCGGCACCTTGAGTGTACTCATTCCGCCGAGCCTCATCCTGCTTTTCTACGGGATTGTCACTGACGTTTCCATCGGCGAGCTCTTTATCGCTGGGATCATCCCGGGGGTGCTGCTGACCTCTTTCTTCGTAACGGTCGTGTTGCTCTGGGGCCGATTCGAGCCGGCGGCCATTCCCCGACTGAAAGAATCGGATCGTGCCACGGTCGGCTATCTGCTGCTGGCGCTCCTCCCGGTGGCAGTCATTGGGCTGGTCATTACGATTGCCATCTACATGGGGATTGCCACGCCGACAGAGGCGGCAGCGGTGGCCTGCGTGCTCACTATTGGAATCGCGTTCTGGGTTGGCGGCCTGACCATGCGGGGGTTCCTGGACTCGGTGAAGTCGACCATGCGCACCATGGGCTATCTAGGCCTGCTCCTGTCCGCTGCGGCGCTGTTCGGTTTCGTGTTCAATTATCATCGCGTGCCCCAGCAATTCACAGAGGCGTTCCTCGCGCTCGAGTTATCGCCCTTTCTGATACTCGCATTCGTCATCGCTTTCTATGTCATTGTCGGGATGTTCCTCGAGCCGGTGTCCATGACGTTCATCACGCTTCCCACCCTGTATCCACTGATTCAGGGTGCGGGCTACGACCTCATCTGGTTCGGAATCGTCTACACGATTACCATGGAGATCGCCGTGCTGACGCCGCCGGTGGGTCTCAATTTGTATGTGATCCAGGGACTGGCACCGACCCAAATCAGAATTCAAGACGTCATCATGGGCGTCTTGCCGTTCATCGGAGCGTTGGTTTGCCTCATTGCCCTGCTGCTTTCATTTCCGGAGATTGCCACCTGGTTGCCTGCAGTCATGGAAGGTGGCCGCTAGATGCCAGTCACCCGGACAGGTCGTTAAGGCCATGACCAGCAAGGAAAAACGCGACATCTCCCGGATGCGGCCCGGCGCGCTTGACCAAATCGGGGAGCTCCGGGGGTTAGCAGCGGATGATCCGAGTGTGATCTCGGCGGCGCAGACCGCGGCGCGCCTGCGAGCACTGGCCCGCGAGGCGGCGAAGGGCCTTCCTTTCGAGACCGATCCCACGAATTTTGAGCGGCTATTCGGCTCCCTTGCGCGAATCCCCGATCCCCATGATTGAGTCAGATATTTCCGGCTTGAGCCTGACAGCGGTCGCAACGGAGATCGCTGCCCGCAGGCTCTCTTCGCACGAGGTGACGGAGGCCTGCCTGGACCGGATAGCTCAAGACGGCGCGAGGCTCGGCTGTATTGCCGGTGTAGATCCGGAGGCTGCTTTGGCCGCAGCTCGGGCAGCCGATGCGGATCTGGCTGCAGGAAAGGCACTCGGGCCCTTGCACGGCGTTCCTCTCGCTCACAAGGATTTGTTTTACCGAACTGGGCGAGTGAGCGGCTGCGGCTCGCGAATCCTGGCGGATTACGTACCCGATGTGACGGCCACGGTTCTTGAACGCCTCGACTCGGCGGGTGCCCTGGACATCGCACGTCTAAACATGGCCGAGTTTGCCCTCGGGCCCACGGGACACAATACGATAACCGGGACGCCCAGGAACCCCTGGAATTCGGCCCACATCACCGGCGGCTCCTCGAGCGGCCCCGCCGCCGCAGTTGCCGCCCGTCTGGTGTATGGCGCGTTGGGCTCCGATACGGGGGGATCCATTCGCATACCAGCCGCCTGCTGCGGCGTGGTAGGAATGAAACCCACTTATGGGCTCGTGAGTCGGCACGGAGCAATGCCGCTCTCATTCAGCCTGGACCATCCGGGGCCCATGGCCCGCACCGTAGCAGATTGCGCAAGACTGCTGGGGGCGATCGCCGGCCATGACCCCATGGATGCAACGACCAGCCGTCGTTCCGTGCCGGACTACGAGGTGGACCTTGAAGAAGGGGTCCGCGGTCTGCGCATGGCCGTGCCGAACAACTATTTCTATGATCCTGTGGACCCGGAAGTGGCAGGTATCGTGGAGCAAAGTCTGAACGTTTATCGGAGCCTGGGTGTGCGCCTCGTGCCCGTGACGATTCCATCCATCGAAATCGCCAATGCGATGGTGAACATCATTATCTCCGTGGAGGGGGCAACAGTTCACGGCAACTGGCTGCGGACCCGCTGCGATGAATACGGCGCCCAGACCTTGGACAGGCTCTTGCCCGGTCTGCTTTATCCTGCCACCACCTACCTCGAGGCGGTGAATCTGGCGCAGAAGGCGCTCGCCGAGTTCTCCCGGGCGGTCTTCGACCGAGCCGACCTGCTGCACGTGCCGACTCTCATTTTCCCGGTTCCGACGATCGAACGTACCGACCCCGAAAGCAATCCCGATTTCGCGGACTATGTTATTCCCTTTGGCCATTGCATCAGGCCATTCAACTACCTGCGACTCCCCGCACTCAGCGTGCCAGCAGGATTTACGGCAAGCGGTTTGCCCACGGCGTTCCAACTCGTCGGCCGCCCCTATGACGAGAGCCTGTTGTTCCGCGCGGCGCGGGCTTACGAGCGAGAGGTGCCCTGGACCGGCCTGTCGCCCGTCACGGCGTAGCGCGCCCAACAGAACGAGCTCGAAATGATGCGGCACTACCTGAAGATGGCCTCGGGCAACAGGGCCGAGACGGTGACATTGGGCAGGTTCACCAGATTGGTGACACGCAAATCCACCGCAACACTGCAAATGACGTAAGCCTGCTCGCGACTGAAACCGCGCTCGCCGAGGAGCTCGATCATGTGGATGAGGGCGTTGCGGGCGGCGAGCGTGAGATCCTCGCCCTCCTGGGTGCCGTCTTCACGGATGGGCATCCCGGTGGTGGCGATGAAGTCGCCCGTCACGGCCCACTTCGGTTCTACGGAGTTGCCACCATGGGCGAATCGGGGGAAGCGGATGGCTCTGCGCGCGGCCTCGCCCTCGTGCAGCCGGAAGCGCAGACTCACGGTGGCCCCCATCTCGATGGCGGTGACACAACACTCCGAGTCCCCCTGCGCGAAGTGGGCGTCTCCGACGGAGAACAGCGCGCCGTCCACGCCGACGGGAATGAACAGCCGTGACCCCTTGGTCAGCTGGCGCGCATCGATGTTGCCGCAATTCTCTCTCGGCGGGATGGTGCGCAGCCCGGTGCTGGCGATGGGCTCGCGAACGGGCACCGCGTCCTGCGGGTCGGGCGCCAGCGCGGAGCCGCCGCGCCTGACCAGATCCGCCTCGCGGGCGGTCCAGGCTGCCAGTTGGACACTGGAAGGGGCCACACCAGCGGTGCCCATGAAGGCGGACTGCGGAATGCGCACGCCCGGGATCTGGGGCGAGGTGGCGGTGCCTGCGTCCAGCTCCCAGTGGGCGATGAAGGGGTCTGGAAACAGGTCTCGCAGGAAGCCGGCGCCGGGCCGGATGCGGGTCCAGCCATGGCGCTCGGGCACGATGTCCAGGTACTCAATCTCGAGCAGATCCCCGGGATTCGCGCCGGTCACGAACAGGGGCCCGGTGAGTGGGTGCGCAACCTTGGGGTCCAGCGTCGCGAGCTCGTCGACGCTCATGCCGGGCCGGATCTGACCGTCCGCCGCATCGCGGGTCTCGAGGGTCACGGGCTCTCCGGGCGCCACCTCCAGAACCGGCTCGATGTCCGGATGCCAGCGATTGTGGCCGGTGTGAGGCTCCTGGTGGAGGCGTTTGCTTCGGTCGATGTTGATGCTCTTCATGGGACGCCTGGATTCAGGGCGAAGGTAAACTGCGCCCGTGGGGGCAGGGAGGCTGAAGCCAACCCAAAAGGCGCGGCCCCCAATCCGCCGGCGGATCAGCCGTGCCCCACCTGCATCCGGCGCTCGAGGAACGCGCCGCAACGAGCGAGGCATAACACGAAAGCTAACGAGCACGTGTTCGGATGAAACAAGTAAGAAGTATAGTGCATAGGCAGTGTAAAACGCCCTCTCGTCCGGCGCGCCGAGGCGGCAACAATTCAATTAGACGCCCAGTCGGTGTACCCGCAGCTTGCCATCGCTCGCTACGACAAGACAGCTCCGCCAGGACTCAACGTCTTCGGATTGGAAAAGGCTAGAGATAGGCTCGAACAGCGCCTGGCGTCCCGGTTTCCTCAGTCGTACCAGCAATATGCCGTGGTGGGCGCCGGGAGCATACGATCGGATGCCGGCAAAAATCGAGATTCTGTGTGATCAGGAATCGTCCCGCCCGCTGCGCTGCCCGCCAAACGACCGCGTCGCTTACTCCCTTTAGGCCTTCGCACGCGACCGTATATACGTCGTGACCGGAGCCGCCCAAAGCGTCGACGAGAGCAACCGGAAGGATCTCATCCAGTTTGATTCTCATGCCACATCGGAAACTCCGGGGACGGGAAGGTCTTCTGCGGCGGAAGCGGCCGCAAAGGCGATGGCCCCTCGAACGTGCTCCGGAGTCAAGGTCAGGGAAGCCGGTCAAGGTTTCCATCGCCGTTTTCCAGATTACCTGGACAGATTCGCGCTGCTTCTGAAGCAGGTCGCTGTGCGTGGCTCGCCCGGAGTGGTCACCGTCCCCATTGCGCTACCGGCGAAGGAGCGCCCGATTCTGGCCCCTGCCATGGCGTGTGCTGCCACGCACCTCCTGACGGGCGATCTGAAGGATTTCGGGCCGTACAGGAATGATCCCGTAACAACAGGCGGCGTCGTCGTTCAACCCGTTCCGGATTTTCTACGGAATGCGCGGTAGGTCTCTGTCGGAGACATTTGCGCCGTGCCGACCTCCACCCATGAATGGCGCCGAACAGGCTCTCGGAGCTTGAAAAGCGGAGCATGATGACCCAACGATGACCCCGTTTGAGCCGTGACGGCTGCGGCGCACGCAGTGACGCCACTCAGAGGCGATTGGCGAGCCGTCGCCGTCGCCGAGCGCAGGTGCCGACACCGGTGATGGGAGACTGCCGGCCGCCGAAAAGCTGGTTTATGCCGCCCTACGCGCCCC
The DNA here is from genome assembly GCA_041587415.1 of Candidatus Competibacterales bacterium. Lineage (GTDB taxonomy): Bacteria > Pseudomonadota > Gammaproteobacteria > Competibacterales > JAHEDQ01 > JBFGYN01. The sequence goes on from JBFGYN010000030.1 coordinate 14,037, forward strand.
CTGATGAATCCTCCTAGCGAGGCCGCCGTGGGGTATTTCGGCAGTTGACATGCGCGTAATCAGCGGCGCACATTTCGTTGCGGATAATCCGATATGGAGCTATCCGCGTCGAGGGCCGAAACTCCGGTCCTCACCACGGCCTGTGTCGTGATTCTGTTGAGGCAATGCATTTCTCCCAGTCGTGGAGAGTCGCAACCCGCCCCGAAATTTTCGCCATGCCGTTTGCCGCGAGCGGTGACTGCGCGCAAAAGCGCACCGTTGCGGAGTGTGACCAGCGCTACGCAAGCTCCGCTGGTGGAGATTGCCGACCGGTTGAGAATACCAACGACTTTGCACGGACCGAGCTTCTCGGTTTTCTCGATCTCTTGTGCGTATTGCCCCGGTGGATACGCGGCTCTGTTTATTGCCATTCCCTGTTTTATTACTCGCCAACGCTCAAGCGAGGCCCAACCCGTTTTCCTCAATGAGCGCTAGAAAGACGTCACGTTCAGGAGTACTCCAATGAGATCCACGATACGTGTCATGTTAAGTCTGCTTCCATTCGTGAGCTTCAACGTCATGGCTGTGGATTGGAAGGTGGGTGGCAACGACCTGACCAGCAATGGAACGATCGGTGCGAACACCAAATTCGATGTGCAATTCGAGACCAACAATTCTGTCCGCGGCAGAGTGACCAAGAACGGCTTGTGGGGCTTCGGCATCAATTCTCCTACCGCCATGGCGCACATCGGTAGCGCCGTTGGCCAAGATCCACTGAAGGTCCAGGTGGGCAATGATCTGAAGCTATTCGTTGACGACCTCGGTGGCACTTCGATAGGCGGGACCGCGGTGCCCCCCGCCAACGGCTTGGTCGTCGCGGGAAACGCGGGTTTTGGCGCCGTCCCGGGCAGCTATTAGGTCAAAATCACGCACGGCACTTTCGGTCTTAACATCGAAAATGCGACCACAGCGGACGACTGGGAATTCTGGTCGAACAGCAGTGGGTTGTCGTTGTACGCCAATGGCGCCTTCCGAGGTAACTTCGATCCAAACAGCGGTACTTACTTTCCAATCTCCGATGAGCGCGTGAAGATGAACGTTGAGCCCATGCCTTCGGTGCTCGCGAAGATCAGTCAGTTGAAGCCTTCGACCTATCAGTACCATCAGGACGGGCTCATGGCCGATGCGACCGTCATGTACGGTTTCATGGCACAAGACGTGGCGATGGTCTTCCCGCACATGGTCCGTCACCACGTCGATTACGAGCGTGAATTGGAGGCGTACACGATGGACTACAGCGGTTTCGGTGTGCTCGCAATCAAGGCCATTCAGGAGCTGCAGCAGAAGGTCAACACGCTCCAGGCACGTGTCGCC
>JBFGYN010000031.1:0-15385 GCA_041587415.1 Candidatus Competibacterales bacterium
CATCGCGTCGGCCTGGATAACCTGCAAATTCCCCAAGCCGTCACAGGCGGCCCGAATCAGAGGCACCAGGTCGCGGTCCAGTTCCACCGCGATCAGGCTCTCAGCCCGGGAAAGCATGGGAATCGTGATCGCGCCCCGCCCGGGACCGATTTCGACAAGGGCGTCACCGGGACGAGGATCAACGGCTCGAATGATCCGCTCGATGGTGCCTCGATCGTGGAGAAAATTCTGTCCGAATCGCTTTCGCGGGCGCTGAGCCGGTAGTCGAGCCCGCATGATTCACCGTGCCCCTCGAAACCCGACGTTCGCCAGCTCGATGGCGGTCGCGACGGCGGCAAACATGCTGCCCGGGTCCGCCTTGCCGGTTGCCGCCAGATCCAACGCAGTTCCGTGATCGACCGACGTTCGGATGATCGGCAGACCGAGCGTCACGTTGACCGATGCGCCAAATCCGGCGTGCTTGAGAACGGGTAGCCCCTGGTCATGGTACATGGTGAGGACCACATCGGAACCCGCCAAATTCGCCGGCGTGAAAGCGGTGTCGGCAGGCAGCGGACCACGCAACGCCATTCCCTGGGCCCGAAGCAACCTCAGCACGGGCTCGATCACCTCGATCTCCTCTCGCCCCAGGTGCCCACCCTCGCCTGCGTGGGGATTCAAGGCGCAAACCAGGATCTTGGGGGTCGCCAAGCCGAAGCGCGTCTGCAAGTCATTGTTCAGTATACGAATTACTTTTTCCAGCCCCTGCCGATTGAGTGCGTCGGGGACACAACGCAGCGGAATGTGAGTCGTGGCCAGGGCGACCCGCAGCCCGGGTGCCGTCAGGAGCATGACTGGGGTAACCTCCCCGCACCGCCGGGCCAGGAACTCCGTGTGCCCCGTGAAAGGAAAGCCGGCGTCGTTGATGATGCCCTTGTGCACCGGAGCGGTAACCATTGCGTGGAACAACCCCTCACGGCAGCCGTCGACCGCCCGGGTCAACATCTCGAGGACATGGGGCGAATTCGATGGGTCCAGACGACCCGCCTGAACAGGCATCGGCGTCTGAATATCCAGGACACGAAGGGTACCGGATAATGGGGAGGAGATCGGCCGCCGCGGATCGAAGACCGCAATATCGATGTCCGTTTTCAGGTCGACGGCGCGTGATTTCAGAAGTGCTGCGCTGCCGAGGACGACGATGTCCGCTGGACACGCCTTCGATGCCAAGGCGACGCACAAGTCGGGGCCGATTCCGGCCGGCTCACCGGAGGTAACGGCAATGCGCAGCCTCGGGCTGGTTCGGGGCCGTGTCAAGTGTCGATCCGATACTCGACGTACGCTTCATCCCGCAACCTTCGGAGGTAGAGCTCCCACTCCTCCTCAGATTTTCGTCTGAGCAAGGTTTCGCGAGCGCGAGAGCGCTGGAACTCCCCAGCGCTCTCGCGGTCACGGCGCTCGAGGACCTGAATCAGATGCCAGCCAAACGAGGATTGAACCGGCGCACTGATCTCGCCAGGCGCCAGGTCGTTCATTGCTTGCTCGAAGGCAGGATCGAACTGTCCAGGTCCACTCCAGCCCAAGTCACCGCCATCAATGGCGGACACGGTGTCCTCAGAATTGGCTTTCGCCAACTCCGCGAAATCGTCCCCGCCGAGAATACGCGCTCGCAATCGCTCGAGCCGAAGATTGGCTTCTTCGTCGCTGACGACCTCATTGGGCCTGACCAAAATGTGACGGGCCCGAGTCTGGCGAATGACACGCGAGGATCCGCCGCGCACCTCTTCGACCTTGATGATGTGAAATCCACTGGGACTTCGGATCAAATCACTGACGTCGCCCGGCTCCATCCGTCGAATGACTTCGGCAAAAACCGTGGGAATCTGGGCCGCCTGACGCCAACCCAAATCGCCTCCTTCGAGAGCCTCGCGGCCGTCGGACGCTTGCAGCGCCACGTCGGCAAAGTTTTCCCCTGCCGCAAGCCGCTGCAGCAAATCGGCACCGCTGCGCTGAGCCCGGGCCAGTTCCTCTGGAGACGCCCCTTCGGGCACAGAGATCAGTATGTGGCGGAGATGGTATTCCCGGTCATCAACGGACCCCTGAGTAGCGAGCACATCGTCCACTTCCTGCTCCGACGTCGTTATGCGACTGTCGACCATGCGTTGCCGCAGTCTCGCGCTGAGCAGGTCGATCCGAACGTTTTCGCGAAACTCTGCAAAGTCGAAGCCGTCCGCCTCGACAGCCTGACGCAGCGCCGCGAGCGTAATCCCATTGCGGCGCGCTATGTCCACTAGCGCGGCATTGACCGTCTGATCATCCACCTGAATGCCGGCCTCTTGAGCGGCCCTTAGTTGTAGGTTCGACACGATCAGGCGCTCGAGCACCTGACGCTGAAGCACCTCCGGTGGCGGCACCCGAGAGCCGCTGGCGGCAATCTGTTGCGCCGCCAGCTCAATGCCGTCGGCGAGCTCTGACGCGGTGATTATGTCGTCGTTGACAACGGCGACGATCCGATCGAGCACCTCTGCCGCCACGGTCCGGATCAGCCCCAAGAGCACCAGTGCCAAGACACCTATGATTCCGATGGTACGGGTCGATCTAAGCATTAATTCACCTGCCAACGGCGGAATGCCCCGCCAACCGTGACGCGATCGGGGTTTCCCTGCGGCACGGGGATGTGTTGTCGAGAAACCCAGGATGCCTTGTTTCAGCGTCTAGCCAAGTACTCGTCATACCCCGGTATAGCGTCCGACATGACTTTGCCCAATCCAGTTCCCAAACCGGCCAGGCCACTCAGCTCGAGTTCCACATAGAAAGCGACATCGCTGTCTTGATCATCGCTGCCGTCGCGAAATTCCCGCCGCGCAAACCGCAGTGCCCAGCAACAGTCCCGATATTCCACACCGGCGATTGACTCGAGCAGACGATCTCGGTCCAAGGAATACCACCACCGCCCCATGAAACGCCACCGGGATGATAGGGGCCAGAAGCCGGACACGTCGAACTGCTCTAAATTGTCCCGCTCGAATCTGTAGGTGGTGGACAGCACCCGACCGGGCCCAGGATTGTAGCTCAGGTCGAGGCGTCCGAGAGCGGTCGTGGAATCGTTCACATCCCACTGATGAGTGCCCTTCGCGAAAAAGCCATTCCCGAGATTGGCGCGAACCTCCGACAATATGTCAGAGGAGTTTGTCGTAGCCGACTTTGCGCCGGACCTCAACGTCACCTCCCGGTCCCGGAAATACTGAATCTGACCGATACTGAATCGGAAGCGCTCGACGCCTCTGTCCAGCACGCGGGTAGTCAGCGCAGTGGTCAGCTGATTCGCGTCGCCCAACCGATCCCTGCCAATGAATCGGTTCTCGCGAAAAAGCGAGTTGAAGTCTACGCTCAGGTTCGAAGTGTCGAATATCGGTATATCGTCCTGATCGCGTCGCGGGACGTAGAGATAGAAAAGTCGCGGCTCGAGGGTTTGCACCATGTCGCCACCGCCCCAATCCAGGTTTTTCTCGAAAACCAAGCCAGCGTCCACGCTGGTGATCGGGGCCGTTCGCGTTGGAGTGTCGGATCCTCCCGCGCTGTCGTCGAGCAGGTAGGCGGTGTGGCTCAGGCCTAACTTTGGCGTCAGATAACCCCACGGCCGTCGGAGCGGCAGACTTGCAGCGGGTCGGATGTCGACTCGTGTGCCTTCCACATTTACGGCGTGACCGAACCGGGTCGCCTCGCCGCTCAATTCGAACGTGGGCTCGTCATACCCGCCGTGCCACGTGCCGCGCATCGACAACTCCGGAATCCGCTCGTAGGGTTGGGCGGCGCGGGCAATCGAGGAATCGACGTTCTGAAACTTGTGCACCCGCAAACGGGAGGTCCACTCGCCGCCGAAATAGGTGAGCTGACCGAGCTGGTCGAGCTGAGTCGCGCTCGAGCTAAAAAGATTGTCGCTGAAATCCTTCAGATAGTCGTCATCGGACACCTGGCTGAAATTGACCAGCGCGCCCCAATTCGGAATCGGGTTGCCGCTATGGAAAACGGACAGTGCGTGGCGGTCGTCATCCGCTTGGGCGTCATTCTGCAGATAGCTGCCGTAAATCTTCCCTTGATTCGTCGGATTCAGGTATCGGAACTCGCCGGCGAGCATCAAACCCCGGTCGGACATGTAGCGCGGGGAAAACGTCGCGTCACGATGGGGCGCAATATTCCAGTACCAGGGGACGGTGAGGTCGAATCCATTGCGGTCAGAGGTCCCAACACGCGGTAACAGGAATCCCGTGTGCCGTCGATCGTCGATCGGGAAGTTGAGGTATGGGGTGTAAAAAACCGGAACGTCACTGAGTCGCAGCACGGCATTCTTCGCGGTTCCGCGGCCGGATTCGCGATCCAATTTCAGGTCCGATGCTTCCAGTTTCCAGAACTCGTCACCCTTATCACAGGTGGAGTACGTGACGTCCCGCAGACGAGCCCACCCGTTCCCCCGTATTTCGAGATCGTCGGCCACGCCCTGCGCATGCCGTTCGTGAAAAAAATACTCCACGTCCTCGACCATTGCCTCATCGGTTGCCGGGTGGAAGACGCTCTTCGAGCCGAAGGCCGTAAATTCCGGCAGGTCGAAGCGCACGTTTCCGCTCGCCGTGAGCACATTCGATTTACGATCCAAATGAAGACGATCGGCTGTCAGACGCTGGTCGCCGCGCTCGAGCACGGCATCGCCTGTCATAATGACTTGGGCGGAATCGGATTCTGCCGTGTCTGCATCGAGGCGCACAGGTAGATCCGTTCGCTCGACGCCATCCGGGACGGCAACCAGGTCCTGCGCCTGGGGAAACGCTCCGCTCACGCACAGCGGAAACTGGGCGCCGTCCGCTGCCGACGCCGGTCCGGACACAGCGGCCACGCACCATAGCAGCCCTGTTAGAATCGCTCGGCGTCGACGCACCTTAACCTGGCATTTTCTCGTTTTTGACGGCGTGCTTAACATGTCACACCCGAAGCGGTCCTGCAAACGATCCTTGGGGGCGGCGGGCTACAGATGAGGGCCAATGAACGACCGTAACCCAATGTTGGAGCGCTGGATCGCCAGCCGCTTTGAATCACACAACGTTACGCCGGCGTCCAGTGACGCCAGCTTCCGACGCTACTTTCGCGTCGTGTCCGGCACGGGCAGCTACATCGTCATGGACGCTCCGCCCGATCGCGAGGACTGCCGTCCGTTCATCGCCGCAGCCGAGGCGTTTCGCGCACTTGGTGTCCACGTTCCACGGATTCACGAATCCGACCTGAAGCAAGGCTTCCTGCTACTGGACGATCTGGGAGATCAGCTCTACTTGAACGCCCTTGCCGCGGATACCGTCGAGAACCTCTACGGCGACGCCCTGGACGCACTGCTGAAGATCCAACTGGGGGGCCTCGACGCCCCGACGGCGTTCCCGCCCTATGACGAGCCGCTGCTCCTGCGCGAAATGCATCTGTTCGACGAATGGTTCGTCGGCAGACACTTGAAGCTATCGCTCGAAGAACGCGATCGGGAGAACTTGCGTGAAGCGTACCGCATTCTTGCAGCGAATGCGCTAGAACAGCCGCGAGCGTGGGTGCACCGGGACTACCACTCCCGAAATCTGATGGTGATTGAGAATAATAATCCGGGCATTCTCGACTTTCAGGACGCCGTAGTAGGTCCGTTGACCTACGACCTGGTATCTCTGCTGCGGGATTGCTACATCGCCTGGCCACAGGACAGGGTGGAGAAATGGGCGCTGGACTACCACTCGAGACTTCTGGATGCACACTTCCCTGGAGTCGTCGACCCGGAACAGTTCCTTCGTTGGTTTGACCTGATGGGAATACAGCGGCATCTCAAGGCAAGTGGAATTTTCGCTCGTCTAAAATATCGCGATGGTAAATCCGCCTATGTGAACGACATTCCGCGCACGCTCGCATACGTTACGAATGTGCTCGAACGATACCCGGAGCTGGACACTCTGCGAGCACTCTTCGAAACGCAAATATGCCCCGCGATGGGAGGGGATTTCCAGTGCGCGCGATGATCCTCGCCGCCGGCCGCGGCGAGCGTATGCGCCCGCTCACCGACCGAACGCCGAAGCCACTCCTTGAGGTTGGTGGAGAGACATTGCTCGGGCGTCACCTGGATCGGCTCGCACGCGCAGGCGTGCGCGAGGCGGTCGTCAACAATGCGTATCTGGGCGATCTCGTGCGAGCATTCGTGGGCGATGGCGGCCGCTGGGGGCTTCAGGTCCGTCATTCAATCGAACCATCCGGCGCGTTGGACACGGGTGGCGGAGTACGCGAGGCGCTGCCTCTCCTGGGAGAGGATCCTTTCGTGCTCGTGAACTCCGATATCTGGACGGAATTCGACTTCGAGACGCTTAAGCGAAGGCTCGATGACCGCTTGGCACATTTGATTTTGGTGCCCAACCCGGAACATCACCCGGGTGGCGATTTCGCCTTGCGGGAGGGCATGGTGCAACGGGAGGGGGAAAAGTTCACGTATGCGGGAATCGCTCTGATCCACCCCAAGCTTCTTCTTGCTCACCCCAGGGGAAAGTTTCCGCTGGCGCCGATCCTTAAGTCCGCTATCCGTTCTGGCCAGGTCTCCGGAGAATTGTTCCGCGGACACTGGTGCGACGTGGGAACACCAGAGAGGCTTCTGGAAGCCAATCTTCTGGCCCGCGACGCTCAGCGGGTTTCCCGGTGAGCGTCGCGGGCCAGGCGCGCGTCACACCGACCACTGGTGGACTGGAAGGGCGGCCTGTTGGCGCTCGCGGTATGCGCGCGTCAGCAATGCCATGTCGCTGCCGTGAAGATCGACCCAGCGGCGTTGCCAAGCGCTTCCCGTCTGTCCAGACTCGGCGCGATTTTCCAGCACCCCGATGCATCGGTCGATCATGTCACGGTCGACCCCGAGCGCACCCAGGCCGCTGCGGGCGGATGGAAGCAATTGACGGAGCAACAGTTCCTTGATGGGGATTCGTTGTCCATCGAACCATTCGACCTCGGCATCCAGCCCGCGCCGGGCCGCGTCGTACAAATTGGTGCGACAGGCCTGAAATGGCAGCCGATCCTCGGGCGGATCGTCCGCTGATCCGTAGTACCGCACGAGGCCGTAGAACAGAGCCGCATTGGCGATCATGTCGGGCACGGTCGGGCCCGACGGCACGACACGGTGCTCGATCCTCAAATGCGGCTGTCCCTGACGGTCGTATCCGATCAGCGGCCGGTTCCAGCGCCATATCGTCCCATTGTGCAATCGTAGGTGAGGCAATCGATCTGGGTCGTGGGCCGGACGGATGGGCAACAGGACAGGGAAGTCATGGAGATTCTCGTCGAAACATTCCATCAGAGACCGTGACACGTACCCGGACCCGAAGAATACGCGACACGGCGGTTGGTTCCCGGAGCTACGGGGATCGCGCGAATCCACCGACTGCTCGAACAGCGGAATGCGGGTCTCGGCCCAAAGGTCACGTCCGAACAAATAAGGGGAATTGGCGGAAATGGCTACCATCGGAGCGGAGATAATCTGTGCCGCGTTGAATAGCCTGTGTGCGTCGGTGACCGACACCTGGAGGTGAATCTGAAAAGACGTCGCCGCGGATTCGAGCATGACGTTGTGGTGGGTGACGTGGAACGGTCCGTCCCGGCCTTCGATGGAGACTTCGATGGGTCGACCGTGCCGAAGCGCGATGATCTGGTCGTTCAATGCCAGATAACGCTTCATGGGCGAAATGTTGGCCAAGGTCAGATCTTCTTGGGCGACGCTGGGCAGAATGCCGACCATGACCAATCGGGCACCCACGTTGGCCGCCACCCGATTGCAGGCGTCCCACGTGCCGGTCAGCTCCTGCTCCATCCAATGCAGCCCAGGGCCCAAGAGATCCTGCGGGTTGCCGTTCAGTTCGACATTGAAGCGAGACAACTCGTTGCTCGCAAAATGCGGGTCGGTAAGTGCCAGAAATCGCTCGTTTACGGCCAGTGGCCGGCCTTCCTCGGTTACCAGCCAGGCCTCCAGCTCGAAGCCGCCACGAGCGCCTGAAGTGACGAATCGGCCCTCCTGAAACCACGATCGCAGCAGCTCGGTATCGGCTTCGAGATTTCGGCGAAAATCATCGAAGTCGGTTGGGGTTAATCGGCGACGCTCGATTTCCTGCCCCATGGAAGCCCTTCCTTTAGCCCGGAAATCCCGCCCGGCCAACGGCGTCCGGATAGAATCTCATTCTAGAGCGATGTCTGCGGGCGAACATCGCATCCCGCGCAGCGAACCGGCCCGTCCCGTGGGGCGGTCGAGCCGATCCGGCTTTGCACCGTGGTAGATCTCGGTCCGGTCGGGACTTCGGTCCGAGAGCTGAGGTCAAAACGGGATATCGTCGTCGAAATCGTCGGCCGTACTGTCGTCGGATCGGGAAGCGGAAGGGCCCGGTTCGGACGTGGTGCGCTCAGCCCGGGGTCCTTTGCCACTCTCATCGAAAGCCTCGGTGCCGCCTCCGCGGCCATCCAACATCTGCATGTCATTGGCAACGATCTCCGTGGTGTAGCGGTCGCCGCCCTGCTGGTCTTGCCACTTTCGTGTTTGTAGCCGCCCTTCGATATAGACCTTTGCCCCCTTCTTCAAATACTCGCCAGCAATTTCACCGAGACGGCCGAACATGACCACCCGATGCCATTCGGTTCGCTCCTGCCGATCCCCTGTCTGCTTGTCACGCCAAGTATCCGTGGTTGCCAGGGCGAGATTCGCGACGGCCCCACCGTTTGCGGTATAGCGCACCTCCGGATCGCGCCCCAAATTGCCAATCAAGATCACCTTGTTCACACCCCTGGCCATCGTATTCTCCTATTCATGGATTCCACAGTATTTGATCTCACAAAGTCTACCCTTCGGGTCGCGACATGTCGCGACTCGGACTTTCCCCGTCAGTCACCGCGGCAGCCAAGGCCCCATTGTCGAGAGTGCGACGATCCACCTTGAGATAGGCGACGCCTTGCTCGGGGCGCACCACGGCTTCCGCAACGCCTGCCACACCTTTCAGCCGGGCTGCGACACGCTCGGCTCCGATTCCTGCCGGTATCGCCACTCGGATGACCAGACTGCTCAGATACCGTGGATGCTTCATGCTTGCAGCGAGCGTCAACCACAAGACGGCAGCAGCACCGCCAAAGACGAAAACACCCGAGCTGCCAAAGGCCCCGTGCAACCATCCGCCGACGGATCCTCCGACGAAGGCACCGGAAAACTGGGCACTGGAATACACACCCATCGCCGTGCCTTTCGCGTCCGGTGGCGACAATTTCGCGACCAGGGACGGCAGGGTGGCTTCCAGCAAATTGAATGCAGTGAAAAAGATCCACAGCAGCACACCGATCGCCATCATATCGCCGGGCGTGACGCTCAGTCCGAACTCCGCAATTCCGAGAAAGACAATGCCCCCCAAGAAAATGCCCTTGAGGCGTCGTCGCCGCTCGGCAATCATGAGGAACGGAATCATCGTGGCGAGGGACGCCGCGAGCACGACAAGGTACATCTGCCAGTGGCTCTCGGACGGCATTCCTGCCCCGTCCCGAAGCAGCAGTGGAACCGTTACAAAGGTAGCTGTCAGTATCGCGTGCAATGAAAAAATCCCAAGATCCAACCGCAGGAGCTGTCTGTCTCGAAGAACGCGTTGAAACTGCTCTGGAACCGATTCCGCATCGTAATGGCGGCGACTGTCCGTGGGGTCCGGCACCCACAGCAGCAGAACGAGCAGGGAAACGAGCGCCAGACCGGCAGTAACCCAGAAAATGCCCGAAAGGGAAAACCAGCGATTCAAGATTGGGCCGACTACGAGCGCGAGCGCGAAGGCAACGCCGATGCTTGCTCCGATTCCGGCCATAACCCGAAGACGAATTTCCTCCCGCGTCAGATCGGCGGCCAGCGCCATGACTGCGGCCGCAACGGCACCACTTCCCTGTAAAGCACGCCCGACAATCATGCCGAGTATGGAATCGGACAGTGCGGCGACAACGCTCCCCGCTGCAAACACGAGCAAACCAATCGCGATGATGGGTTTGCGGCCGAATCGGTCCGACAGCATGCCGAACGGAATTTGTAACAGCGCTTGAGTCAGGCCATAAGCGCCGATAGCAACGCCAATGAGCAGGGGTGTTGCGCCGGCCATGTCACCCGCGTGCAGCGCGAACACGGGCAGCACCATGAACAATCCAAGCATTCGCGCCGCGAAAACGCCGGCGAGTCCCGTCGCTGCGCGGCGCTCCGATGCGGTCAAGTGTTGGGTGGTGCCGGGGTTCGGTCCGGTCATCTTGGGGCGCTTGAGGTTTTGCCTCGGGAAAGCGGGGCGCCGTATAGTAGCAGTTTGTCTTATGGCCGAGAATCGCGATGCAATGCATCCGTATCCGGGGCGCCCGAACCCATAACCTGCAAAACGTCGATCTGGACCTACCCCGTCATCGGCTCATCGTGATCACGGGTCTGTCTGGGTCAGGAAAATCTTCACTGGCGTTCGATACCGTTTATGCGGAGGGCCAGAGGCGATACGTTGAATCACTGTCGGTGTACGCGCGGCAGTTTCTTTCCGTAATGGAAAAGCCGGACGTGGATCATATCGAAGGGCTCTCCCCGGCAATATCCATCGAACAACGATCCACCTCCCACAATCCGCGCTCGACCGTCGGTACTGTAACGGAGATCTACGACTACCTGCGGCTGCTGTTCGCTCGGGTTGGCATACCGCATTGCCCGGAGCACGGCGTGCAGCTGAACGCTCAAACCATTGGACAGATGGTCGACCAAGTTCTGGGATTTCCCGAAGGGGAGCGGTTGATGCTGCTGGCTCCAATGGTCCGGGAGCGGCGCGGAGATTGCGAGCGGTTGTTCGACGAACTTCGAGCGCAGGGCTTCGTGCGCGCTCGAATCGACGGCGAACTGGTGGAACTGGATTCGGTGCCGACCCTGGACCCGAAACGCAGGCACACGATCGAGGTAGTCGTGGACAGATTTCGGGTCCGCGACGAACTCCGTCTGCGGCTGTCGGAATCGTTCGAAACAGCGCTGCGGCTTTCGGACGGTCTCGCATCCATTGCCTGGTTGGACGCATCCGAGCGCGGCACCGTGTCGTTTTCGGAACGCCTCGCGTGCCCGGCGTGCGGCTACAGCCTCGTGGATCTGGAGCCGAGACTGTTTTCGTTCAACAATCCCGCGGGAGCGTGCCCGGAATGTGACGGGCTCGGCGTTCGTCCGTACCTCGACCCGGGACTCGTCGTCTCCCATCCGCATTTGAGTCTTGCGAATGGCGCCATACGCGGATGGGACAGGCGCAATGCGTATTATTTTCAAATGATGTCAGCCCTTGCCCGGCATTACGGCTTCGATCTGGGAACGGCGTTCGAAGATCTTCCCGAGCCGGTCCGCCAAGTAGTCCTGTACGGGAGCGGTGAGGAGTCGATTGAATTTCGGTACCTGGACGCTCGCGGAAAGACGGTGAGCCGCCATCACCCTTTTGAGGGAATCATCAGAAACATGGATCGGCGGTATCGAGAGACCGAATCCAGCGCCGTAAGGGAGGAATTGGCCAAGTACCGTACGGTTCGATCCTGTCCAAGCTGCGGCGGGACACGATTGAACCTCGCCGCGCGACATGTATTCCTGGAAGGGCGTACGCTGCCTTCGATCACGGACCTCCCGGTGGGCGAGGCGGCGGAGCTGATTGAATCCCTGTCACCGAGTGGCCGCCGCGGGGAAGTCGCCGCGAAGATCGTGAAAGAGATTCGCGATCGCCTGGGATTTCTGGTGAATGTTGGACTCGAGTATTTGACGCTCGGCCGAAGTGCCGACACTTTGTCCGGCGGCGAGTCGCAGCGCATTCGGCTGGCCAGTCAGATTGGCGCCGGACTGGTTGGCGTCATGTACGTTTTGGACGAGCCGTCGATCGGGCTGCATCAGCGTGACAATGAACGATTGCTGAGTACGCTGAAGCAGCTGCGAGAGTTGGGGAATACGGTCATCGTCGTGGAACACGACGAGGAGACCATACGCAACGCCGACCACGTGGTGGACATGGGGCCCGCCGCCGGCATTCACGGCGGCCGAGTGATGGCGCAGGGGACGCCGGAACAGGTGTCCAGATCGGAGAATTCCCTCACTGGGCAGTACCTGTCCGGAAAGCGTCGAATCCCCCTTCCCGCACGACGCCAGGCGGCGGACCCGAGTCGGCAACTGGTCATTCGTTGTGCGCGGGCCAACAATCTGAAGCAACTAACAGTCGATATCCCCGTAGGCCTCATCACGTGCGTAACCGGTGTATCGGGTTCCGGAAAATCGACCCTCATCAACGATACTCTGTACCGCTATGTCGCGCGGGAGTTGAACGGAGCGAGTGAGATACCCGCATCGTGTGATCGCATTGATGGACTCCACCATCTCGACAAGGTGGTCAACATCGACCAGAGTCCAATTGGCAGGACGCCCCGATCGAATCCGGCGACCTATACAGGTCTGTTGACACCGATCCGGGAACTATTCGCCGGTACCCAGGAGGCGCGCTCGCGCGGGTACGGACCCGGGCGGTTCAGCTTCAACGTGAAGGGCGGCCGCTGCGAAGCTTGTCAAGGCGACGGCCTGATAAAGGTGGAAATGCATTTTTTGCCTGACGTGTACGTGGCCTGCGATGAATGCAATGCGCGCCGTTACAATCGGGAAACGCTGGACATTCATTACAAGGGGCGCTCCATCCATCAAGTGCTCGAAATGACCGTTGAGGACGCGCACGGCTTTTTTTCCGCGGTCCCGTCCGTCGCACGCAAGCTCCTGACGCTCATGGACGTCGGACTCTCCTACCTCAAGCTGGGTCAAAGCGCAACGACCTTGTCCGGTGGCGAAGCGCAACGCGTAAAGCTCGCCCGCGAGCTGTCGAAACGCGACACAGGCAAGACGCTCTACATATTGGACGAGCCCACGACGGGCCTCCACTTCTACGACATCGAACAGCTCCTGATCGTGCTGAATCGGCTTCGAGATCATGGCAACACCGTTGTCGTCATCGAGCACAATTTGGAAGTGATCAAAACGGCAGACTGGGTGATTGATCTCGGCCCAGAGGGGGGCATACGCGGCGGTCGGGTGCTGGATTCGGGCACGCCAGAGGACATCGCACGCAATCCCGGATCCCACACCGGGCGTTTCCTCCGAACAGTGCTCGATCGCGGCAATTCAGTCCGCGTCGCCAGCGCCTGACAAACCGATCATTTGCACCGCGGTGCCGACGTGCAAACGGAGCAGATCGGCGGCCGCTCCCTGATTGACGGCGACTTCCACCAGGTCGAGAGAATTCACGTACCAGAATGCCTCGCCGGCCGGTACCTGGGCAAATGTCGACGCTCGCGGGAGCGACCGACCCGCAATGCTCAATTGGGCGCCCTCACCCACTGCCGCGGCCGGAATGCCGGTCATACAGTTGCCGTAGCGATCGACGTAGATGACGCACTGCCACACGTGGGGCCATTTCAGTGCATTGACGGGGCGCGGTTCGAGCCATTCTCTGGCGGGTGACTCACCGAGAGCGAGCCGTGCGGCGACCGGTGCGAATAGATCGCGCCCATGAAAGCTATTCGACAGCCGTTTGGGTCGCCAGCGTATTCGCCAGCAGCGCGCATTAGGATCGGCGGCAGCGACATGCTCGAACAGCCCATTGTCGGGGCCAACGAACCACCGTCCATGCGCTCGCAGCACCACCGGATCCCTGGACGTTCCCACCCCTGGATCGACGATGCCCAAGAGGACGCAATGTTCCGGCACTTCTCGAGCCAGCGCCGATAGCAGATGCGAGGCTGCTCGTGGATTCCACCGCGGCGCATCACCCATGAGACTGACTACCGGTATGCGGGGCGCAACTCGGGCGAGGGCGACGGTGACCTGCCCGACGTAGGGGCCGTCGACGCCAAAATCGGTGAATAGAAGGATCACTGGGACGCCGGACGCAGGATTGAGCGCTCGGGGCATCGCGCGCAAGGCCTTATCATCGGCGGGCAGACCCTCGATAAACGACCATTCAATTCGGCAGCAGTGGCGATTTGATGAGCCGCCGGCAGAATTCTAAGGGTTCCGTTGGATCTCCAGCGCCGCCGGAGATCCGCCCGCGATCGAAGTGGCGCGCAGTGGACGGCAGCGGCGCCGCCTAGTTCTCGCCGGTGTCGGTTGTGGACTCCGATTCTGGGCGATCCACGAGCTCCATGAATGCCATGGGCGCACAGTCGCCGCTCCGAAATCCGCACCTCAAGATGCGGGTGTACCCACCAGGCCGATCTTTGTACCGTGGCCCCAGCTCATTGAACAGCTTGGTGACGACGTCACGCCGTCGCAATCGCGAGAACGCCAGTCGCCGGTTGGCTACGCTGTCGGCCTTCGCCAGCGTAATGAGCGGCTCGACCACGCGCCTCAGTTCCTTTGCCTTGGGCACAGTGGTGCGAATGGCTTCGTGCTCCATGAGCGACGAGGCCATGTTTCGGAACATCGCCGTGCGGTGCGGACTCGTACGATTGAGTTTTCTACCGGATTTGCGGTGGCGCATTCTTGACGTTCCTCAATGTTCTGCAGAACAGCGGGGGTGCGGACCAGCCCGCGGCGCGATCTTCAGATTGGGCTTCTGTGGGTATGGTCATCGTAGAGACCTGGCGGCGGCCAATTCTCCAGTCGCATGCCGAGCGATAGTCCGTGCGAAGCCAGAACGTCCTTGATCTCCGTCAGCGACTTCTTGCCGAGATTCGGCGTCTTGAGCAGCTCCACCTCCGTCCGCTGAATCAAGTCGCCGATGTAGTAGATGCTTTCGGCCTTCAGGCAGTTGGCCGAGCGGACCGTGAGTTCCAGATCGTCAACGGGCCGCAACAGAATCGGGTCGATGTCGAGCTTTTCTTCCTGTTGTTTGACAATCTCCTTGCCCTGAAGGTCAACGAAGATTGACAGTTGGTCGGCAAGAATCGTCGCCGCGCCTCGAATAGCCTCTTCGGCACCTATCGTACCGTTTGTCTCGATGTCGAATATGAGCTTGTCCAGATCGGTGCGCTTCTCTACTCGAGCCGCATCCACGCGGTAGGCAACCCGCCGCACCGGACTGTAAGAGGCATCGATTTGGAGACGCCCGATCGGGCGCGTCTCATCGTCCGCGCTCCCGCGCAGAGTCGCAGGTTCATAACCGCGACCTGTCTGGACCTTTAGACGCATGCTGACATCGCCGTCTTTGGTCAGATAACAGATTGCGTGATCAGGATTGACGATCTCCACCGTGTGATCGTGTTCGATGTCCGCGGCGGTAACAGGACCGGGACCCTTCTTATTCAATGTTAGGTATGTCAAATCGGTGCCTGTGATTCGAATGGCGACACCCTTTAGGTTGAGCAGCACGTCAATGAC
>JBFGYN010000032.1:0-15197 GCA_041587415.1 Candidatus Competibacterales bacterium
CGTGCTCCCCACCGTGCACGTAGGAGTACGCAAACTCCAAATCCAGTGCATCGTCGACCCGGTAAGTGAGTCCGAGTGCCAACCAGGTGAGGTTGGTGTCAGGGATGCGTGGGGTCTTTACCGCGTTGCCGCGAATGGGCGTTCGGTCGTACTCGACACCGCCCCGCAAGTCGATTCGGTGGTTGAACCGGTGCTCCAACCCAATGGCAAAGCGCCAATTGTCCCGCCAGTTCGCCGGTTGCACCAGGTCGGGAAACGCATCGTCGGTCTTGACTCGAATTTCTTCGAACGAGCTCCATTCCGTCCAGGTGGCACCCGCCAGCACCGCCCAGTCGTCGTTCAGACGCTGATAGAGGCCGAGCCGTAGCGTCGCCGGCAGTTCCAACTCGGAGCTGGCGGACACGTTTCCCGTTCGAAACGGGGCGGGCGCGTTCGGCGGCGCGATGAGTGTGCTGTTGCCGTCCAGCGTCGTGTCGATGGACGATCGATAGCTGACGCCCAGCCGGGTTCCGGTCTCGCCGGAGTGATAGAGCAATCCAGCGTTCCAGCCGTAGCCCCAGTCCTCGCCTTTGAGACGGCTTTCGCCTTCCCTGTCGGGGTCGTTCGGCGAGCCTTGAAGCGAGCCGAAATCCACGGCGTTTCGCAGCTCCGTATCCGCGTATAGGGCGTTCAGTCCGAGGCCAACCGAGAAGTGCGGTCCGAGCTGAAGGCCGATCCCGGGATTGATGTTGACGGTGATCAGCTCGGACTTGGTACCGTGATAGCGGCCGACCCAATCGTCGTCGTAGTCGGTGCTGAGGCCGTACGGAGCGTTGACGCCCAGCCCGAGAACGACTCGTCGATCGACTCGGTGCGCGTAGTAGAAGCTCGGGACCAGCGCATTGGTTGCGCCATCCGCGTGTCGGGCGCCGAGCAGCGGTGCACCGAAAGGATTGCTGGAACCATCATCTCCGTAATCGGTCCAGGGCACGATCCAGTGACCGGATACGTCCAGTTCCCTTTCATTGGGCAGCTGGGTCAGTCCCGCTGGATTGTAAAATACCGTAGCCGCAGTATCGGCGGCAGCCGCTTCGCCGGCATTGCGTCGCCCCTGGCATTTGCCACACAAGGACGTGATCTGAAAGCCGCCGGCCTCCACGGGTTCGTGGACGTCGAGGCAAATTGCAGCGAGGGCGCCGACTGCGGTAATCACGAACCGCCGCACCTCAGGTGAGCCGTTCCAACTGCGCTTTCGCGTCACATAGATCTCCCGTCTGCCAGCCTTCACCGAACCAGCCATAAATATCGGCAAGCGTCATGCGCGCCTCGTCGCACCGTCCACGCTCCGCCAGCAGGCGGCTCAGGCTCGTCGCAG
The DNA here is from genome assembly GCA_041587415.1 of Candidatus Competibacterales bacterium. Classification (GTDB taxonomy): domain Bacteria; phylum Pseudomonadota; class Gammaproteobacteria; order Competibacterales; family JAHEDQ01; genus JBFGYN01. The sequence continues at coordinate 1,355 of JBFGYN010000032.1, forward strand.
CGCGGAGCTCGAGCGCACGTGCACCTTGGCGCTTTGCCATGTCCATAGCGTGGCGAAAACTGGCTTCGGCGCTGGTCTCCGCATCATCGGCCCCGAGCAGCTCGCCGCGGAGCCGGTGCAACTCCGCAACGTAGTAGCGATCGAGGTTGTGGCGGGCCAAGGTCAGTGCCTCGTCCACGGCGGCCAGACCCTCGCCTACTCGCCCGGCAGCGAGATATGCCTGGGCCAGGTGAGAGAGAAAGTAGTGCACATTCAGCCGTGCGCCGGTTACCTGGAACAGATGGATGCTCTCGCGAATGATCTCGATCGCATCGTCGACGCGGCCCCGAAGCAGGAGCGGCCAACCGCGGTACAGGCCGGACACTGCACTAAACAGCGGGAATCCCTGTTCCTCCGACAAGGCGAAGCACTGCTCGTTGTAGCGCTCCAGCTCTTCCGGTTCGCGCCGGAGGTAATGCAGTTGGGTCGTGAAGGCCAGGCTGCCCGCGATCGTGAACGGGTGCTGGACCGCGAGCGCCAAGTTGCGGCCCGCTTCCATGCTGGACAGGGCCTTGTCCGGATAACCCTGCAACCACAAGGCGAGTGCACGGTAAATGTGGCCGTACACACCCGGGTCGTCGCCGTAGACGAAAACGTTGGCGGAGTGCCGATCCAATCGGTACACGGAGATGGTCTTTTCGGCATGCTGACGGCAAGCGGACAAGTCACCACTATAGAAGCGGGTTAGCGATGCGGCGCCGTGGGCCTCGACAAGCAGACTCGAGTCGCCCGCACGATCCGCCAAGTCCAGAAGTTGTTGGGCGAGACTCTCGTTCGCCGCTCGGTCGGCGCGAACCAGATGGAATAGCCACAGGCCGAACAACACCATGAACACCTTGGGGCTTTCCCCCAAGGCATCGCACAGCTCGCGCGCCCGCGCAAAGTTGACCAGCACCTCTTCCGCGGCATAGCCGCGCGTAGCCATCAATGCCAGGCCGAGCAAGGTCCGTGTTTCCAGTTCCAGGGCATCGCGCTCGACGCTCTGTGGCACCGCTGCCAACTCCTCCAGGCTCCGTTTCAGCTGCTGGATGGCTTCCAGATTGGCCGAGCGCTGGATTGCGAGATTGCCCGCCTGATTCCAGAACACGGCGGCGCGCTTGCTACGCTGTGCCGCCGAATAATGCCAAGCGACCAATTCCGGCTGTGTTCCCACGGTGTCGGGAAAACGCTCCTCGATGACTTCCGCGATGCGCGCGTGCAAGGTCTGACGTCGGCTCCGCAGGAGGCTGTTGTAGGCGGTTTCTTGCACGAGCGCGTGCTTGAATGTGTAGCGGGAATCGGGCGGTCGCCCACGTGCACTGACCAACTCGGATTCCACGAGCTGCTGCAGTGCAATCTGCAACTCGCTCACCCGCATCGGCGAGACCAGCGACAGCAGCTCATAGTTGAAGCTCCGGCCGATCGTGGCCCCAACCTGAGCGACCTCGCGCACCAATGACACGGCATCGAGCCGAGCCATGAGCGAATCCTGAAGCGTCGCCGGTATTCCGAGTGGCGGAAGCGGGCGCGTCAGTTGGTACACGCCCTTCTCTTCTGCGAGAAGGTCGGACTCCAGGAGCGCTTTGGTCAATTCCTCGACGAACAACGGCACGCCGTCGGTTTTCGTCAGGATTTGCTCCATTAGCTCGCTGGGCAGCGGTTTTCCGGATGTCACGTGGAGGACCAGGTTTCGCGCGTCCGCTGGCGCCAGACGGCTCACCTCCAGATGGCAGACCGGGAAATCTGGAGTCCACTGGGGCGTAAAGTTGGGCCGGAAAGTGACCGCCATCAGGCAGTGGAGATTCTGGCAGCGCTCGATCAGCATCCCGACCAGTTCCATGGACGTTGCGTCCGCCCAGTGGAGGTCTTCCATGATGAACAGCAGAGGCTGGTTCTTGGACAGGGCGGCGAACTGGTCCGCAAGGGCTTCCAGCGTCAGTCGGCGCTGAACTTGGGGCGTCACGTTCAGAGGTGGAAGTCGCCCCTCACCGGGAATCGAGAGCAGGGCCGCCAGCAGGGCGATGCGCTCGTCCGGCACGTCGTCGACCACCCGGATCAGTTTCTCGAGCTTGCGCAGGCGCTCCTGGTTATCGTCCTCGCGCCCGAACTGGGCCCCTCGGCGCATATGCTCGGCGAACGGGAACAGGGGGCTCGTGCGGTGATAGGCGGAGCACTGCAAGGCCACGACGATGTGGGGACTATGTTCTATTTCCGTCCGCAGCGCCCGGAGCATGCGGGATTTCCCGATTCCCGGTTCGCCCGAAATCAGCACCGCTTGCCCCCGCCCCGAACGGGCCTCGTTCCACTTCTCCCTGAGTACTTTCCGTTCGCGCTCGCGTCCGACGAGTTCGCTCGCCAGGCTGCCCGAGTGCGCGGCATCGAAGCGGGTGCCGATCGTTTGCTCGGCAAGAACCTGCCACACGTGAACCGGCTCGCTGAATCCCTTGACCTCGTGCTCACCGAGATCCTCCAGGTCGAACAGTCCACGTACCAATTGACGGGTGTTTGCCCCGAGCACGACGGTATTGGGTTCGGCCAGACCTTGAAGACGGGCGGCCAGATTGGGCGTCTCGCCGACGACTGCACGCTCGAGCGACGCATCTTCGCCGATGATATCGCCGACCACCGCGACACCTGTGGCCATGCCGACACGGACCCGAAGCGAATCCACGATTGGAATGTGCAGGGACTGTACCGCCTCCACGATCGCGAGGCCGGCCCGGACGGCCCGTTCCGCGTCGTCCTCGTGACAGCGCGGATAACCGAAGTAGATCATGACCCCATCGCCCATGTAGCGTGCGATGTAGCCGTCATACTCGGCAATGACGCGCCCGCACACGTCCTGGTAGCAGCGAATGACTTCGCGCATGTCCTCAGGGTCGAGTCGTTCCGAGAGAGCCGTTGAGCCGACCATGTCGCAAAACATGACCGTCAGCTGTCGGCGCTCGGCGCTGGGCATGGAAACCGTCCGCCGGCCGCTTGAAGAGCCCTCGCCACTCGCCGCCGACGGGCGGCCCGTTTCGTCTTGCCAGACGATGACTTGTCCATCTTCGTCCGCCGCGACCCGTTGCCCGTAAATCAACTCTTCCTTGAGGTCTGCCAGGCAGTTGTCGTCGAGGCCGAAGTGACGTTTCAGGCCCCGGTAGGTGATTCGCCGGCGGCGCCTCAGGAGCTCAACGGCCTCATCCAGCAATTCTTCGAACTTCAAGGGTCGGGTTCCTGTCCGCGCACACTTGCGGGGCCCGCCGTCCTGGCCGATTGATCCGGGAATGCTTCTTTTCGGGGATCGCTACTTCGTGTCCCTACGACGCCCCTACATCGCAACCCACGCGCGTCGTTGGCTTGTGGCCGAAGTGTAACAGAACGTTCCTCGGATTCGGCTTTACCCGAAAATCTCTCGGATCCAGGGGGCCGACTCAGGGTGTCGGCTCGGTGTCCCGCAGACGGTGCTGAAGTTCTGGGTATTCCCGTAGTGTGGTCTGGCCCAGGGAGAACCCGAGCTCCCGGTAGGCTTCAAATTGTACTTCGCCGAATGCCGGCTCGTCGGTAGGCGGTGCTGGAAAGGCTGGATTCACGCTCCGATAGGCGAGCACTTCCCCTGTGACACCTTCGATCATGGTCGACTTGATGTAGACGAGCAGGCCTGGCGGGCCATCGGGGTACTCGATGGTGGCGATGGCGAAGCAGCGGCGTGAGCGGCTGTTTTCATCGGTGATAGGGTCTTCGCTTTCGCTGCCGGCAACGATCCCGTCGAGTCCAAACTGGTCGACGTCGAAACGAATGTTGGTCCCAAAATCCACGCGAGCCTTTTCGATTGCGTTGCCAAGGCTGCCAAACTTGTTTGCAGCGCACGCGTCCACGGCGATGATGAGTTCCACGCGGCGACGTACGAGTTCATAGACGCCAAGGTTGTCGAAGTGCCCGCCATTCGTCAGCTCCAGGTAAACACGCTGCTCTGACAGCCCCCTGCCGCTCAAGCCCTGTGAAAGCCCAGGGAATAGGAAATTGGGTAACCGTTTGGATCGCTTCCCGTAACGCGGGTTTGGATTCTGTGCCCAATATCCCAACCCCAGTCCCAGGGCGGTTCGTAGCATCCTCGGTAGAAAATCCTTGTCCGTCCCGTCACCCTGCACGCCCGATTCCAAACCGACCCCTGCGCCGGAGATGGCCATGGCGGTCGAGAGCGTCATCCGACCCCGCATCCACTCGGCCGTGGGTGCCCACCCGGTTGCGCTGCTTCCGCAGTACAGCGGGGACAGCAGAAAGCTGTCTCCGCCGCGGCCGCGGAATCGGGATTGGGACGAACCGGCCGTATTCAGGTTGCAGTTCAGGAGCTGGTAGGGGCCGACCGTGTCCGCTCCACACACCTGGGCCAGCCCGAGTCGGTCGGCATCCACGGCGGGGCGCCATGTCCCCTGGCGAACGGCATCCGGTCCCGCCATGAACGCCTCCATGAGCCTGTCCCGGTGCAAGCGGTTGAGCCCGAGCAAATTGACGTTTGACATCAGTCCGACCAGGAGCGCCAGACCCAACACGACCCAGAGGATCCCCACGGAACCGCCATCGAGAATCGCCGACGCGACAGAGTGACTCAGGAACACAAGACTGAGGACAAGAATTCCACCGGCGAATCGAAGCACAAATCGCCTAATCGCACGGATGCGCGACGTTTCGCTTGCCCGCTTCTGCCCGGAGCGCACGACCGCGAACGTAGCAATCACCGCAAATAGAACGCCCACTACGCCCGTGCCTCCGCCGGCGATCCAGCTTTCGACGGAATCGTGCAGAACGCGATTGACCGCTGGCGTGAGTCCCATGACCAGCAGAACGACGATCCATTTCAGGTATCGCCCAAGACGTCGCTGAAGACGCAGGCGCTTTTCGTAGCGTCGCGTGCTCATGCGGGCGCTTTCCGGGTCACCCCGACGAATCGGGTCATGCAGATAGGTTCCCAGGGAATACCAGACGAACACCAAGCTCACCCAGGCGAGCAACACGGTGGCCGCCGCCGTCGCGAAATGGGCGTGTTCGAGCGATTTTCGAAGAGCGGCCCACGGGGCGGCCGATTGCAGGAATGCGCGCGCGGGCTCGAACAGCGCGTCCAAACTGGCGAGCACGACGAACACCATCACCAGTAGCGAGCCGTAGACGAACAACGACAGGAACGCGCTTTGAATGAGCAGGGAAGCCACCGAAAGCGCATCGATTCCTGCACCGCTCGGGCGCGGCGATTCCTGTGCGCGATTGCCCCCGTCCCCGAACGCGGCCCCATCGAACTGCGTTCCCGGGGCCAGACGCTGATCATGTTGCCGAATAAGTTCCAGTCGCCGCTCACCCTCGTCCCCATCCCTGTGCCGCGAATCCGCTTTGGCCTGGTCAGCAAAGGGAAAGTCTTTTTCGCCTCCCCGGAGGTACCAGCTCAGGCTGGTTCCGATGTAGCCGCCCCCGGACACGGTGGACAGGTAATCGACGTAGCGAAACAGCTGCGCATTGTCCAGTGATTGAACCACGCCGAGGCAGAAGGCCGCCGCGCGCGCTGACCCCCCGGACAAAGCGAGGCCCACATGATTGCCTCTGGCCGGCACACCTCGATTGCGACGGTGCTCCTGAATCCGGGCGTGCTCCGAACGAAGCAAGTCCCCTGAATCGTGGGTGTGGCCGGTACTCATTCTTTCGCTGACCCGCGGGCGGCTGCCATGGGCGCTGCATCCCCGGCTGTGGGTGGCAGCTCCCAATTCGTCGGCTCCGCCCGGGGGATACCATTGCGGGCGTGACGTCGCACCGATACCGCTTCGTACACGGCTTTTCGGACCCGATTCAAGCCTCCTATGGGTCGGTGAGCGGGAAGCGCGTGCCAGGGCGTGTATGACAGATTCTCACAAAATTGATTCTGACGATCGCTGTTGAACTGCTGCTTCGGCACGATCAGTCGCGCGACGGGGCGATACGGTGAGTCATCCGTCCGCCATTCGATCGTCGGGTCCTCGATGGGCATGTGCTTGTGCGGGTCTTGCAGCTGCACTTTGAAATCGAAGCAGGCGCAGCTTTCGTCCAGGTGCCGCACCAAGGCAGCTCGAAGGAAATTCGGGCCGCGCGGCGTCCGGCTGTAACGGTCCGCCGATCTGCACTGCTGCGCCTCCGGATCGATGGCGCCGCTTGCACTCGCGGCAAATGCCCTCGGTGCCCCGGCTTTTTCCTCCGCCACGTCGCACGGCTGGGCGGAGAATTTTATGTTGTGGGGGCCAAGTTTGTACGCCGCCATGGAGTAGTAGCGGGTTCCCAGCGGGGAGGCCACGCGCTGGGTCACCATGTTGATTGCGTGATACCCTTCGTGCCAGCGCGTCGGCGGCAGAAAGAAAAGGAAGGGGTAGCCTTCGGCCTGGTAGTCGAAGAACTGCTCGTAGTCCATCACGCTGCGATTAAAGAAGGTGTGGTAGTTGATCATGACGAAGTCCTGGGTCGGTTCGTCGCACTCCGCCCACAGGAGCTTGCAGCCGGGGACGCCCAGCAACTTGATCGCCATGCCGCGTGCATCCGGCTCGCGATCATTCGCCTTGGTGCCGTTGGAATAGCGCACCCAAGCGCGATATTCGTGCCCCGGCCGGGCAAACACGCCATGCCGGAGGCGCTCCGGAATATCCGGGTTCACGCGCATCACCGCCCGGACGCAGCCGTGGGGTTTGGCGTGCGCGTCACGCTTGTAGAGACGGTCGGGTTTGGATTCCTCCGTGATCACTTCCACCGCTCGTCGAACGAGGCGAACTGTTGCGTCCCGTTCTCCCGGCGGGACCACCTCGTAGGTCGTCACCGGGACGTCGGGATCCTGGACGGCGTAGCGAATACCCATCCATGCCGCGGCGGCGACCAGCATCACGACGAGCAGTAGTCGGGGCACGACTCCCCCTCCCGGCATTGCCGAAGACCGGCGGCGCAGAACCGGCGTTTGTCGCATTCATAGGGGTCGTCGCAGGGCTCGAGCAGCTGAGTGGGGCCTTGCAGCCTCCCCTGGCAGCTCAAGGCGAGATCGTAGTCCGGGTGGTCGATTCGGTAGTCGGGGTCGTAAACCGGATGCCCCATTACCTTCAAGTACTCGATGATGGCGTAGCGCTCGTCCTCAGTCAGGCCCCTGCCGATCACCCCTGCGCCGCCGTCGTTCCGAAACTGGTGCCCGGTGTTCGCGTTGCCTGGGAGCGATGTATCGAACAGCACGCCACCTTTGTCTTCGAAGGTCTCATAACCCAGATTTCGCGTGTCGTATGCCCGGGTGCCGATGACGAATTGCTGGTCCCGCTCCTCCTCCGGCGACAAGAGCTGATAGACAGTGCGGACCGATCCGTTGTGAAGAAACGGCGGAGTCGCCCAGATTCCGTGCAGAGGACGCGCCTTGTAGCAGCGCAATTCCTGCGCGGCGATGTCCCGCCCGAAGCCGTTGAACGTCTCTTGCTCCGCCTCGGTCAGGCCGAGTTCGTCGTACTTTCGTTTAATCACTTCACCCGTCACGAATTCCAGCCCCGGGCCGGCGGCAACATCGGCTAGGGTCGGATTGCCCGGGTCGAGCATCTGCGCGTCGAACCGATTGTCCAAGAAGTTGTTCGCGGCGTGCGGATCGGTGCCGATTTCCTCCACCGGTACCAGTTTCATCTGCCATTCGACGGGTTTCAGCGGCGACGGCTGCTGGTCTTCGGAGTAAACGTGCGGGCCGTGACAGCCCTTGCAATGGGCGCGAAAGAGCCGGCGTCCGTGGGCCGCCTTGTCCAGGGCTATCTCGCCCAGGAGGGATTCCTCCCAGACAGGCGGACGCAGGCGCTGCAGCAGTGTCTCCAGGCAATGGAGTTCCCGAATCAGAACGGACGACCGGTAAATGTCCTCCGGCGCAAGTCGGTTGCCGTCGGCGTCGACCATGCCGAGCTTTGCCTTCACCCCGAGTGCCTCGCCCACGTTGCGGGCCATGGGTTGTGCCGCCGAGCCGTTCCACTGGACCCAGTCGAACTTCCAGATGTCCCACAGATGCGGATAGCTGACCGGCGCGTTGGCGATTCTGAGATTGCGCCGATCCAATTCCTCACCGAAAACCGTGTTTCCGATGCGCCCGAGGGCGTCCGTGCGCCCGTATCCCTCCTCGGTGGGATAGAGTCCTTTCACCAGCCCCCAGGTTGCTTCGTTGGTGAAGCCTCCCAGCGTCTTGGCAAATGCTTGCCGGAGTTCCGCCTTCCCATCGGGATAACGGCTGCTGAGCACACGTTGCGCGAATCGATCGAATTCGAACGGGTTTGCGTACGTGGCCATCATGGCCGCGAGCAGGCTGACTCCGAATTGTCCCGGGCTTGTTGTGGTAAAGGCGTGCATGGCCTGTCCGCCGTCGACTCGGATGCCCTTTCCGTTCACCTGTATTTCGCCCGTGTGACAGGCCGCGCAGGTGATGTCGAGCAGGGCCTCACCCGTGTCCTGGTCGCGATGGAAGGTGAATCCCACGGGGAGATTGCCCGGGTTTGCCTCGCAGGACTCCTGGCACGGATCCACGAGGAAGCCCAGCTTCGAGAGATAGTCCGGATCCGCGAGGCGCTGATCGCTAAACGGGCGATTCAAGTTGATGAACCATTGATAGCGAAGGCCGTGCAGCTGGGTCCCCTGTGCCGTGTAATAAAAAACGAGCCGCTCTTCCGGGGTCCAGCCCTGGTCCAAGTACACGACTTCGTCGACATCGAGTTCCGGCAATGGCTCGCCGCAGGCCGCGAGCAGCCCCGCCAGCAGTGCGAACCAATGACGGTGTGGGCGCGATGCACTCATCCCGCGAAGCGCTCAGGATGGCAGTGCTGATAAATGGGCCCGCAAGGCGGTTTGGGTGGTCTTGGGAACGGCCAATTCGTGCGCTGCCTCGGCGCGGGAGTGCGTGGCAGCGAAATGCGCACCAGCTTTTTCATGTAGTCACTGGTGAGGTACAGCCAGGCACCATGGGCTTTTGCACCGGTTACCCTGCCAACGCGCGCGTTACGGCGGCCACACCCGATCTCGCTGTCTGCGCTGATCCGATGGGAAGAGTCCTGCAGGTTGTGGATCAGACGGCCGTCCGGGGCGATGCCCACCAGCCAGCCGTAAAACGGCAACTGCGGCTGGAGAATCTCCGGAACTCGAAATAGCATTTTCATGAGGAACGGGAACGGGTGCAGTGCGTCGACCGCCGCGCTGCGTTCGATGACCAGGCCCACCCAAAGGGTGCCGTTGCCGTCGATGAACAGATTGTCGGGGTAGGCCGGCAGGTTGTCGTAAAAAATGTCGCGCTTTCCCGCGTTCTCGCCAGTCAGCCAGAGCCGTCTGATTCGATAGGCATACCATTCGGCCACCAGCACGTACTCCTCGCTCGCCGGCATCGCGACCCCGTTGGCAAACATCAATCGGTCCATTTTCACCTGCAATTGACCTGTTTTCGGGACGTAGCGGAACAGGCGGCCGGTTGGGCGCGTTTCCATTCCATCGCTGCGTATGTCCCGCAGGCCCCAGCGGGTCGACGGCGAGGTGAACCAGATGGCGCCGTTGGAGTCGATGTGCAGATTGTCGGTGTAGGTCACCGGGTCACCGTCGAACGTCAGGTTGAGCGTCGATACGGAACCGTTCGGCGATATCCGCAGGAGCCCCTTGACCGCATCGGCGACATAGAGGTTGCCGGCGTCGTCGAACTCCACGCCGAGCGGGCGGCCGTGAGTTTTCGCGAACTCCTCGACTCGGCCATCATCCTGATGGACACGCACGATGAGCCCGTCGCGGTACTGCATCGGGCTGCCCTCACCGGCGGGCCCCTGGAGCCCCACGTACAGCCAACGACCGGAACCAAACGCAACGTCCTCCGGCCCCGTCGGCCCGTCCGCGCATTCGTCGATTTGCCCGTCCGTCCCCGGTTGCACGGGGTACATGCGCGGGTCTGCGACCAGATCGTCGTTTGCGACGAAGGGTCCCGTTTGCCCGGGATCAGGGTCCGGCGTCCATGGAAACGGGGCAATATCTCCCGCCGCGATGTACATATAAAGTGCTGTAATCGCGCAAAATAGCAGAAATTGACAGAGTCTTCGCCGGGAGCGTCGCGACATCTCGGCCTGTTCTCCTTGTCGTCCCCGGCGGGAACGTCATCGCTCGATATCCTTCAACAAGCAATAGAAGAGGCCGCAGCGTTTAGCAACTCGGGGCTGCCCTTTTCCCAAACTGTCCCGACTCTGGAGCACGCAGGCCCCATGCAGGCGTGGCAGCGAATTACTCTGCCGAACCCGGCGTCGAATGCCGCGCTATTCGTCGATTGCCGCAGCTTTGTCCATAATGGCGGCATAGAGAACACTGATCACATCAGAGTTTGTTTCCGCACAGGGTTGTCCGCCGAACCAGCCAGGAGAGCGAAATTCGGCATTCCTTCAGATGGGGGCAGTGGGGTCGCCCTCCGCCCAGTGCTACGCAGTCGAGCGCCGCGCAATGAATCGAATCGAGACCGCTTTGGATGAACTCTCCGAGCCCCTGAGGAGCGCTGTGTCGGCGCTCTGGGCGCGTTTCGCTGAACAGCCCGCAGCGGCCGAGGTGGATCTGGACCGCGTGGCGGCGTCGCTACCGCGGGTGTGGGTCGCCAGCGAGTTCGTGGCGCACGCGTGCGTGCGGCATCCGGAGATGCTGCGGGATTTAACGGAGAGCGGCGACCTGTTCGAAGGCTATCCGAAAGATGGCCTCCCGTCCCGTCTCGCCGCCCACGTGCAATCGGTCTCGTCGCCAGAGGATCTGTCCCGGACGCTGCGGGCGTTTCGCCGCCGTGAAATGTGCCGAATCGCCTGGCGGGACCTGGCGGGACTTGCCGCCCTGGACGAGACCCTTCGGGATTTGACGCGGCTCGCCGAGACGTGCATCGACACGGCGCTGGCTCGGCTGCATGCCTGGGAAAGCGAGCGCTTCGGAACCCCGTGCGACCCGGGAGGCGTCGAGCAAAAGCTCGTCGTTCTCGGCATGGGCAAGCTCGGCGGCGGGGAGCTGAACTTTTCCTCCGACATCGACCTCATGTTCGTCTTTCCGCGCAAAGGGCAAACGAACGGGCGCCGCGTCATCGACAACGAGGAATTCTTCCGGCGGCTAGGGCAGAAACTCATTCGCATACTGGACGATCGGGACTCCGAGGGTTTCGTTTTTCGGGTTGACATGCGACTGCGCCCGTTCGGCCAGTCGGGGCCACTGGCCATGCACTTCGACGCGTTCGAGCAGTACTACCAGGGCCACGGCCGCGAGTGGGAACGCTACGCCATGATCAAGGCACGACCGGTGGCGGGCGATTTGACCGCCGGGTGGCAGCTCATTAAGCAGCTTCGCCCGTTCGTCTACCGCCGCTACTTGGATTTTGGCGCCATCGAGTCACTTCGCGAGATGAAACGCTTGATTGCCCATGAAGTGGAACGAAAGGGCATGGAACGCAACATCAAGCTGGGTCCAGGCGGCATCCGCGAAATCGAATTCATTGCCCAGATGTTTCAGCTCATCTACGGCGGGCGTAGATCGGCGCTACGGGCCCGGGCCACGGTGCAAACGCTCGACGTGCTGGCGGCCCAACGGCTCTTGCCTCAGTACGCCGTGAACGGCCTGAAGCATGCCTACGGATTCCTGCGGCTGACCGAGAATCGTCTCCAGGCCCAGCAGGACCGCCAGACCCACGACTTGCCCACCGACGAGCTAGGCAAGGCACGGCTCGCCTACGCAATGGGGTTCGAGCAGTGGGGCGACTTCGTCAGGACGCTTCTCGGGCACGTAAAACGGGTCCAAGACCAGTTTGAGCAAGTGTTCGAGGCGCCCCAGCGCGGTGCGGCTGAACCGAGCACCACCGTCGATTTCGCAATGCTCTGGACGCGCGCGGAAGAGGACGTGGAAAACTACCGAGACTTCCTGACGGGACAGGGGTACGGGGATCCGGACCAGGTGGTGACCCATTTGGCTCGGTTCCGGGGCAGTTTCACCCTGCGCTCGCTCAGTAAGAACGGTCGTACCCGGCTCGATCAGCTCATGCCGCTGCTACTTGGTGCCGCCTCCCGGGCTCCATCACCCGAAACCGTGCTGGAAAGGGTGCTCAAGCTCGTGGAGACGATTGCCAGACGCAGCGTGTACCTGGCACTGCTGGTGGAGAACCCGCTCGCCCTTTCCCAGCTCGTGCAGCTATGTGCCGCCAGCCCCTGGATTGCCGAATACCTGGGACGGCACCCCCTTCTGCTCGACGAATTGCTGGACCCGGAGACGCTCTACGAGCCACTCGAGCCCGAGCAACTCGCGGGCGAGGCGGCGGAATTCGTCGCCCAGGTGGCGGAGGACGACCTGGAGCAGGGCATGGACGTGCTGCGGCATTTTCAACAGACCAACATCCTGCGCGTCGCGTGCGCGGACGTCACCGGGGCGTTCCCGCTGATGGTGGTGAGCGACCACCTCACGTGGATCGCCGAAGCGGTGCTGCGACAGGTAACCGAAATGGCCTGGCGGGACCTCACACGACGTTTGGGAGAACCCACCTGCGAGGTCGACGCCGAGATGCTCGTGCCTGCGTTCGCCGTCGTTGCGTACGGCAAGCTGGGGGGCATCGAGCTGGGCTACGGGTCGGATCTGGATTTGGTGTTCCTGCACGACAGCCGCGGCGAGAAGCAGCATACGAATGGGGCCCGCCAGGTGGACAATCCCACCTTCTTCGCCAGGCTCGCACAGAGGATCATCCACATTCTCACCACAGCAACGGCTGCCGGCGTTCTCTACGAGGTGGACACCCGCCTGCGTCCCAGTGGCTCCTCCGGGTTGATGGTCACCAGCATCGACGCGTTTGCCGACTATCAGCTCAATAACGCCTGGACCTGGGAGCATCAAGCGCTGACCCGGGCAAGGATCGTGGTCGGACCCGACCATCTTGCCGAACGCTTCTCCGCGATTCGTCGTGAAGTTCTGTCCAGACCTCGCGACGCGGCGAACTTGCGTAAGGAAGTGCGCGAGATGCGGGAACGAATGCGCTCGGAGCTGTGCCGGTCCAAACCGGGGCACTTTCACCTGAAGCAGGATCGGGGCGGTATCGTCGACATCGAATTTGTGGTGCAATATCTCGTCCTGGCCGGAGCGCATCAGCATTCCGAACTGTTGACCTGGACCGACAACATTCGGCAGCTCGACGCCCTCGAAGCGGTCGGCGTGCTTTCCGAGAAAGATGCGGGTTTTCTGCGAGACGCTTACAGAGCCTTGCGAAAGTGCGGTCATCGGCTAACGCTTCAAGCACGTTCCAGTTTCGTGGAGTTGGAAGGTGAGGACGAGTTCGACCGCATGCGCAGGGGTGTGGCGCGCATCTGGAAGCGTCTCATGGAGTGCGACTGACCGGGTGGTTCGCACAGCAGGCGGTTTTCGGCCTTCACGGAATTCAAGTTCAACCTTGTGGTGCGGCAGGCGCACGGCGGGTGTCTGGGGGAGTCTGGCTCATGTCGATGGACGACCGTGACGGTCTGATCTGGTTCGATGGCGAACTCGTGCCATGGCGCGAGGCGAAAGTGCACGTGCTGACCCACACCCTGCATTACGGCATGGGTGTTTTCGAAGGTGTGCGGGCCTACGAGACGGATGATGGGCCGAAAGTCTTCCGGCTCGAGGCCCATACGGAGCGCTTGTTTCGCTCAGCTCACATCATGGGCATGAAGATTCCTTTCAGCCGTGACGTGGTGAACGAGGCATGCCGAGCCACAGTGCGCGAGAACGGGCTCACGAGCGGCGTACGAGTATATGCGCCCGTGCGGTGCACTTGAACTCGCACGCCGGCTGCTCGAAGATGGCGGGTCGTCTCTCGAGCCCGAGC
>JBFGYN010000033.1:0-15152 GCA_041587415.1 Candidatus Competibacterales bacterium
CGGGCGGCTGCTCGGCGCCGTTCCCTGCTATCTCAAGACCAACTCCTACGGTGAGTATGTATTCGACTGGAGCTGGGCGGGCGCGTTCGAGCGACACGGCATCGCGTACTATCCCAAGTTCGTCTGCGCCATACCCTTTACGCCCGCAACGGGGCCTCGCGTGCTCGTAGCGGGGAAAGGCGACGACGGGGAGTTCTCCGCTGCGCTCGTAGACGCTGTGGTCGCCGAGGCCGTTCGGCTCCGCGTATCAGGCGTTCACTGGCTGTTCGTCGACAAGGACCAGGCCGAGCGCATGCGCGGGCAGGCACACTTGATTCGTCTGGGCTGTCAGTTTCACTGGTCCAATTCGGGTTACCAATCCTTCGACGACTACCTGGGATGCCTCAGCGCGAAAAAACGCAAGAATATACGCCACGAACGCCGGCGAGTCGCACAATCCGGGTTGAAAATCGACACGTTTCCCGGCACCGAGCTAACCGAAGCGGATTGGTCGGGCGTGCACAGCCTGTACGCGGGAAATGCGAATCGGCGGGGCGGATACCCCTACTTCACCGAGGAATTCTTCCAGACAATTGGGCAGACCATGCCAAACCAGACGCTGGTAACGATCGCGAGAGACGGAAAACGGCGGGTGGGGGCCGCGATCTGTCTCCGCAGCATGACCGACTTGTTCGGGCGCCACTGGGGAGCGGCCGATCGGTACGATTCCTTGCACTTCGAGGTCTGTTACTACCGAGGAATCGAATATTGTATCCAGCACGGTTTGACCCGATTCGACCCGGGTGCACAAGGAGAGCACAAATTGAGCCGGGGGTTTCTACCCACCCTCACTTATTCCGCGCATTGGTTGGCACACGCCGGTTTCCACGGCGCCGTCGCCGACTTTCTGGAGCGGGAGAGTCCTGCGGTGGAATCCTACGCACGGGAACTCGCCGAGCATTCGCCTTATCGAAGTGACTCGAGCGTCCCAAACGCGTCCTGAGCATCGCATGAATACCCTGCATTGGCTCGATTCGAATGGTAAAGGCATGGAGTTTCCCAACGTCGAGAAGGCGCTCCGGGACCCGGACGGACTGCTGGCAATCGGTGGTGATCTCACCGTTCCGCGATTGTTGCACGCCTACCGGAACGGAATTTTTCCCTGGTACAGCGAAGGGCAGCCGATCCTTTGGTGGTCACCGGATCCGAGAACGATCTTGCTTCCGGAACGAATTCACGTAAGTCGCAGTCTGCGCAAAACGCTTCGCCAGGGGCGATTCACAATCAGCGTGAATCGGGCATTCGACGCCGTGGTCGCGGGCTGTGCCGGACCGCGCCGGACTCAAGATGGAACCTGGATCACACGAGAGATGCGCTCTGCCTACCATGATCTCAACGAGGTCGGATACGCTCACTCCATCGAGGTCTGGCAAGACGGGGGTCTAGCTGGCGGGCTGTACGGGGTTTCAATCGGTCGGGCGTTCTTTGGCGAGTCCATGTTCAGTTTGGTTGCCGATGCCTCGAAAGTGGCGCTCGTGTGGATCGCGCGACAGCTTTGCAAATGGCCTCGGTCTTTGATCGACTGTCAGACACCGACCGAGCACTTGCTGCGCATGGGCGCCGAGCGCGTCCCGCGCAGCCAGTTCATCGAGTCCGTTCGACTGGCTTGCGACTGCCCGGGACCTGCCGTCGATTGGCACAAGGGGCTGGGCCCGGCTGCGACACAGACTCTCGTTCAGGCCGAGGGTGGACCGACGAATTGAATGCCTTGAGTAAGGTTCCGTTTTATCTCAGCGTCGAGCACGCCTGCTCGTACCTGGACGGGGAAATGGCGCAGAATCTCGTAGCGGACCCGTCTGCGCTCTCTCCGAAAATCTATACACGACTCGCCGAGTACGGATTTCGGCGTTCTGGCGATTTCGTTTACCGACCCCACTGCCAAGCCTGCAGCGAGTGCCGCCCTCTGCGGATTCCCGTGCAACTATTCGAATTCAAACGAAGCTTTCGCCGCATTCTGCGCCGTAATGAAGATCTTCGTTTCGAGCTCGGCACGGAAGGCTACACGGACGAACGCTTCCAGCTCTACCTGCGCTACCTGCATGCGCGTCATGCTAATGGCGGCATGGACAAGGCAAGCGCTCGTGATTTTCAGGATTTCTTGACCAGCCGCTGGTGCCAAACCCGTTTCTACGACATTCGTCACGGTTCGAGTTTGCTCGGAGTCGCGGTCACAGACGTCTTGGAGGACGCACTGTCGGCCATCTATACCTTCTTCGATCCGGAAGTGAACGAGCGGAGCCTCGGAACATGGGCAATATTGCGCCAGATCCAGCTGGCACGCGAACAGGGATGGCGCTGGTTGTATCTTGGTTACTGGGTCCCCGGATGCCAAAAAATGGCGTACAAGGCACGGTTCCGGCCCCATCAAATCTTTCAACAGAGCCGGTGGATTGCGGTGCGCTGATTGGGAACTCTCAACGAACGTACTTGCTGCGCGGGCAGGTTTTCTGTATGTTTCCCGGCCTCTCAAGGGCGACCGATGGACCGTATTGTATGGCGAAAGGCGACAGCATTGAAATGGATGGCACGGTCATCGACACGTTGCCCAACACGATGTTCCGCGTCGAGCTCGAAAATGGGCACGTCGTGACGGCGCACATTTCGGGGCGTATGCGCAAGCACTACATCCGAATTCTGACGGGCGACAAGGTTAAGGTGGAACTCACGCCCTACGATCTGAGCAAGGGCCGCATCGTCTACCGGAGCCGCTGATCCTTCGCCTCTACGGTCCACGAGAACGCATTTTTCGAATCGCCTCCGGCCCGCGGTACCCACAACGAACCAGGCTTCAACCAGAGCCGTCCGCTGCTTCGACGCCCTCCAGCTCCCCGCCGCCGACATTTGAAAGGCGTGGCGCGCGATACCGCATCGCTCAAGAAATTGCCTCTTCCTCGGGAATTTGCAGTTGAATGGCACCGTCGACTAAATCGACCACGGCATGCCCGCCATTGACGAGACGTCCGAAAAGTAATTCCTCGGCAAGTGGCCGCTTGATTGTTTCCTGGATCACCCGTGCCATTGGGCGCGCCCCCATCTTGGCATCGTAGCCCTCGTTCGCCAGCCATTTGCGCGCCGGCACACTCAGCTCGAGAGTCACGCCCTTCGATTCCAGTTGCGCTTCCAATTCGATGACGAACTTGTCTACCACGTGCTCGATGACGTCCGGAGTCAGGGCTTTGAACGGCACGATGGCGTCGAGACGATTTCTGAACTCAGGGGAAAACATCTTGCGAATGGCGTCGAGGCCGTCCGAGCTGTGATCTGCGGTGGTGAAACCGATGGCCGACCGATCCATCTCGAATGCGCCCGCGTTGCTGGTCATGACCAATATGACGTTGCGGAAGTCCGCCTTGCGTCCATTGTTGTCGGTCAGCGTTCCGTGATCCATGACCTGCAGCAGAAGGTTGAAAACATCGGGATGCGCCTTCTCGATTTCGTCCAACAACAACACCGCGTGTGGATGTTTGATGATCGCCTCCGTGAGCAACCCGCCCTGATCGAAGCCGACGTATCCGGGCGGGGCTCCGATCAACCGGGACACGGTGTGCCGCTCCATGTACTCGGACATGTCGAAGCGTATCAGCTCGATGCCCAGCGCGCTGGACAGTTGACGCGTCACCTCGGTCTTTCCGACACCGGTCGGACCCGCAAACAAGAAACAGCCGATCGGCTTTTGCTCGTTGCCCAACCCGGACCTGGCAAGCTTTATGGCGTTGCCCAGGGTCGCAATAGCATCGTCCTGTCCAAAAACGACCAACTTGAGGTCACGCTCCAAATTCTTGAGCACGTCCTTGTCGGAGGTGGACACTGTTTTCGGCGGTATGCGGGCCATCTTGGAAATGATGGATTCCACTTCACCGACGCCAATGGTCTTCTTTCGTCGCGATGGCGGCACCAGACGTTGATTCGCGCCCGCTTCGTCGATGACGTCAATTGCCTTGTCAGGTAAGTGCCGATCACTGAGGTACCGGGCCGAAAGCTCCGCGGCGGTGCGCAACGCTTTCGACGAATACCGCACACCGTGGTGCTCCTCGAACCTGGATTTCAAACCTTTCAGAATCTGGAAAGTCTCGTCCACGGACGGTTCCGGAATGTCGATTTTCTGAAAACGTCGTGCCAGCGCTCGATCCTTCTCGAAAATACCGCGAAATTCTTGGTATGTCGTTGATCCGATGCACTTCAAGTCACCGCTCGCCAGCATCGGCTTGATCAGATTCGAGGCGTCCATTACGCCGCCCGACGCCGCGCCGGCGCCAATTATGGTGTGAATTTCGTCGATGAAAAGTATCGCGGTCTTTTCCCGCTTGAGTTGCGCAAGCAACGCTTTGAGGCGCTTCTCGAAGTCGCCGCGATACTTTGTTCCCGCCACCAGCGCGCCGAGATCCAGCGCGTAGATGGTCGAGCCCCTAAGCACATCGGGCACGTCGTCCTCGACGATCAGTCGAGCCAAACCCTCTGCGATTGCCGTCTTTCCCACACCGGCCTCGCCAACAAGGAGCGGATTATTCTTTCGACGGCGACAGAGAATTTGTACCGTTCGCTCAATCTCCAGGCGCCGACCGATGAGCGGATCGATCTTGCCTTGGCGAGCCAGGTGATTGAGATTGGACGCAAACTGCTCCAATGGCTGTTTACCGCTGTTCTCAGCTCCCTCCTCGTCGACCTCTCCGCTCGTGCCTGACTCGTCCCGAGGCGACTCGTCTGCAACCTTGGAAATTCCGTGCGAGATGTAATTGACCACATCCAGCCGATTCACGTCCTGCTGCTTCAGAACGTAGACGGCGTGGGACTCCTGCTCACCGAAGATTGCCACCAGAACATTGGCGCCGGTCACTTCCTTTTTGCCCGAGGATTGAACATGCAGCACCGCCCGCTGCAGCACGCGCTGGAATCCAAGCGTCGGTTGCGTCTCACGACTGTCGTCCGGCGCCAGCAGCGGCGTGCTCTCTGCGAGAAACCCGTTCAGTTCCCGCCTCAGCCGCTCCAAATCGGCCGCACACGCCCTCAACACCTCGGCGGCAGACGGATTGTCGAGCAGAGCGAGCAACAGATGCTCGACCGTCAGGAACTCGTGCCTCTTCGCCCGCGCTTCTTTGAACGCAAGGTTGATGGAGAATTCCAGTTCCTTGCTCAACATGACGCCACCTCGGTGATCGCCGTCGGAATCGTAACCGATCTCAAGCCTCTTCCATCGTGCACAGCAACGGGTGCTGGTTCCTTCTCGAGTAGTCGTTTACTTGCGCCACCCGCGTCTCTGCGATTTCGTGGGTGAATACACCGCATACGCCCTTACCTCGGGTATGAACGTGCAACATGATCTGTGTCGCTTTTTCTCGGTCCATGCCAAAAAACGCTTCGAGTACGTGGACCACGAAGTCCATCGGCGTGAAGTCGTCGTTCAGCAAAACCACTTTGAACATCCTGGGCGGCTTTAGTTTCGGTTTGGCCTTCTCGACGAGCAGCCCATCGTCGCGACCGTTTCCCAAATCGTCCTGACTCATAGCTTACGCCTAGATCTTCATGCGATTCGACATGCAAGTTCTGACTCCAGTTCGCTTGCCTTACCGCACGCCCACCGGGCTGTGTAAACGCGAGCCCCCTCTCAGGATCTCACCGCGCGTCTGCAGAATCGCAGCGCCCTCGGGTTGATGCCGAGATGTTTGTAACACGCACGAGCCCCGTGGGAACGGGAACCCACTCACAGACCCCGCCCGACCGAACTCTAGCTTATATCAACTAAGGCTAGCGCGCATCGCGCCGCTGTCCAGATCGAGTGACAAACTTGGAAGCAATCGTATGACTTTGTTACGTTTATAGCGATTGAGGGGCAATTTGAAGATTGGTCCGGCCCCCGTTCCTCGGGTGGCCGGACTCAATGTGAATGGCGCGGAGCGGGAGGCGCGTCAGGCCTTTTCGAATTGCGCCTCCTCGGTCGATCCGGACAGCGCCGTCAGCGACGAGCTGCCCGCGGTGATCGTCTGAGTAACGTCGTCGAAATAGCCCGTGCCGACCTCACGCTGGTGCTTGACGGCTGTGAAGCCATCCTCCACAGCGGCAAATTCCTTGTCCTGCAGCTCAACATACGCCGCCATCTGACGCGCCTTGTAACCTTTCGCCAGGCTGAACATGCCGTAATTGAGCGCGTGGAAGCCTGCCAGTGTAATGAATTGAAACTTATACCCCATTGCACCCAGCTCACGTTGAAACTTGGCAATGGTCGAGTCATCCAAGTTCTTGCGCCAGTTGAACGAGGGCGAGCAGTTGTAAGCGAGCATCTTTCCCGGGAATTCCTTGTGAATACCTTCGGCGAACTTCTTGGCTTCCGCCAGGTTCGGGGTGCTTGTTTCACACCACAGCAAGTCGACATACGGTGCGTAGGAACGGCCGCGCGCGATCCCGGCTTCTAGACCATTGTGAACGTGGTAGAAACCTTCCACCGTCCGTTCGCTGCTCTTGATGAACGCGCGGTCACGCTCGTCGATGTCGGACGTGATCAGCGTCGCGGCATCCGCGTCGGTCCGTGCGATCACCAGAGTTGGGGTTCCGCAGATATCGGCCGCGAGACGAGCTGCCGACAATTTTTGAATCGCTTCTTTCGTCGGGATGAGCACCTTGCCGCCCAGGTGACCGCATTTCTTGGCCGAAGAAAGCTGGTCCTCCCAGTGCACCCCGGCAGCACCGGCTTCGATCATCGCCTTCATGAGTTCGAACGCGTTCAGTACGCCACCAAAACCAGCCTCGGCGTCGGCCACGATCGGTTGAAACCAATCGATGCTGTCGTCACCTTCCGCATGGTGCAGTTCGTCGGCTCGACGAAGCGCGTTGTTGATGGCCTGCACCACCGCGGGCACCGAATTGGCCGGATACAGCGACTGGTCCGGGTACATGGACCGGGCAAGATTCGCATCACCCGCCACCTGCCAGCCCGACAGGTAAATTGATTTCAGACCGGCGCGAACCTGCTGCATGGCCTGATTGCCGGTGAGCGCTCCAAGCGCGTTCACGAAGGGTTCTTCCTGCAAATACTTCCACAGCTTGGTGGCTGCCGTGTTGGCCAGAGTGAACTCGATGCCGGCCGTGCCACGCAGGCGCACCACGTCTTCAGCAGAGTAAGGCCGCTCGACGTTCGTCCACCGGGGATTTTCTGCCCAGTCCCGCTTCAGATCTTCCGCGCTCAAGTGAGCCATAGCTACTTCGTCTCCAAAAAAAATCTCAGATGTGCTCGTATGCTACGAGCGTTAGAAAATCGACGAACTCCTCGCTGGTGCAAAGCTGGTCCATCAATCTAGCCGCAAGGGCGAAGTGACCCGAATCGTACCGTTCCGGACCCACTTGTCCTCGAATCTTCTCGAGTTCCTCGCTCATTACCTCCCGAAACAATGGGACCGAGACGTCCCGACCGTCGTCCAGGATGCCGCCCGGATGCCTGATCCATTGCCAGATTTGGGCACGCGATATCTCGGCTGTCGCCGCGTCCTCCATGAGGTTGTGCAGGGGAACACAGCCCAATCCGCCCAACCAGGCTTCCAAGTACTGAATGCCGACGTCGACATTGCTGCGCAGCCCCGCTTCGGTGATTGTTCCGTCGGGCACGGCCTGCAGATCGCTCGCACTGACCGACACGTCTTTGCATCTCCGCGCCAAGTTGTTCGGTCCGGGCAAGTGCCGATCGAACACCTCCATCGCCAGGGGCACCAATCCGGGATGGGCAACCCACGTTCCATCGTGCCCGTCCCCGGCCTCGCGTTCCTTGTCCGACCTCACTT
The DNA here is from genome assembly GCA_041587415.1 of Candidatus Competibacterales bacterium. Lineage (GTDB taxonomy): Bacteria > Pseudomonadota > Gammaproteobacteria > Competibacterales > JAHEDQ01 > JBFGYN01. The sequence continues at coordinate 7,806 of JBFGYN010000033.1, forward strand.
TGGAGAGGGCCGCCTCGTTAGCGACCGGATCCGACTTAATCGGGATCTGCGCCGCCATACCGCCCATGGCGAATGCTCCCCTTCTATGGCAAGTCTTGATGAGAAGCTGCGAGTAGGAACGCAGGAAATGGACGTTCATTGTCACCTGCCCACGATCGGGCAGCACGAATTCGGGCCGTGCGTGGAAGCACTTGATGAAACTGAATATGTAATCCCACCGCCCGCAGTTGAGGCCGACGACGTGGTCTTTCAGCTCATACAAGATTTCGTCCATCTCGAAAACCGCCGGCAGGGTTTCGATTAGAACGGTTGCCTTGATCGTGCCGCGGGGCAGGCCGAGCCGGTCTTGGGCCCAGTCGAAGACGTCGTTCCACAAGCGCGCCTCCAAGTGGCTCTCGATCTTCGGCAAGTACAAGTACGGGCCCGTGCCCTTCTCGACCAGTGTGGCTGCGTTGTGAAAGACAAACAAACCGAAATCGAGCAACGAGCCCGAAATCTGCTCGCCATCCACCAGCACGTTCTTGTCCACCAAGTGCCAGCCCCTCGGGCGAACAATCAGGGTGGCTGTCCGGTCGTTCAACGCGTAGCGCTTGCCGTCGTCCGTCGTGAAATCGATTTTTCGCCCGATGGCGAGCCGCAGATTGATCTGCCCCTGAATCATGTTGTCCCATGTCGGCGCAGAGGAATCCTCGAAATCCGCCATGAAAACTTTGGCACCGGAGTTCAGTGCGTTGATGATCATTTTGCGATCGACCGGACCGGTGATCTCGACCCGCCGGTCGAGCAAGTCGTCCGGAATGGGCGCTATCGTCCAGTCGCTCTCACGTACCGCGCGCGTCTCCGGCAGAAAGTCGAGCATCTCCCCACCACTGAGCCGGCGGCGTTTCGCCGTGCGCCCAGCCAGCAGCTCTCGTCGGGTGGCGTCGAATTGCCTCGCCAAACCGGCGACGAACTCGACCGCTTCGGGCGTGAGAATGGAATCGAAACCGGCGCTCATTGCACCGCCTATGACCACCCCTGGAACGCTCCCTTCCGGCAAGCTGCCACTGCCTTGCATCATTTCGCAACAACCTCAAGATTCATCATACGAACGACCGGCGCAGCTTACGCGATGTTGCAGCGCATCGTATGTGCTTGTGCAGCAAATTGCAAGAATGGGCGATTGAAGATAAGCGCCGTAGCGGCTGGGTCCAAGGCGCCGGGACCGTCGCATCGCTGCCATTGCGGGATACTGAATTTGGAACAGTATTTAATCTAACAATCAATTACTTAATTAACAAACGTCCTGCTTTTCGTTGAGTCTGATTTCCGCAAACGTGCCGCGCCGCGTGGACTCCGAGGTGACCCGCGAGGCGATTCCGCGGCGGCGATCCGCCTCTCAGGTGCCTGCTCGCCGAACCCCTCTGAATTCCAGGACACTCCGGATATCAACGGAGCGAAGCGCGTTTTCTCAAGATCCGTTGCCTCCCCAATTCCAGTGTCGCCGCTGGGGACGGTGATGCCGGGCGCGGTACACCTGGGCACGAATTCCCATTCAGGGCTGTCGTTCAGACTGCGAGGAACGCCGCACGATAGGAAATCCCATGCGTCGATACCTGACGAAAGTGGTCACTTTTTTTCTGCTCGTCAGCTTCGGCGCAGGGTCGGGAAACCAAGACCGCTGCAATCCACTGGAAATTTTCCTTGCGCTGAATGATTATTCGGTCCGCCGGGAAAATGCGGGAATGCCGCCTTCGGCGTTCGCTTGGCTAATGACGAAGCTGGCTACGGAGGGCCGCTGCCGTCGTCTTCGAAACCCTCACCTTCGTCCTCGTAAATCCTATTGGTCCGAGCGGCCATGATGAAGTCGTTCTCGTGGAGCCCGCTGATTTTGTGGGTGTAGTAGATAATTTTCGCGTAGCCCCAGCCAAAATTTACGTCCGGGTGGTGCCCGCTCTGTTCCGCCGCCTGGCCTACCCATCGAACGAAATCCAACGCCTCCACCCAATTCTTGAACTTAAATGTGCGTGAGATCCGAGTCCCATCCTCGCTCAACTCCCATTCTGGGACCTGCTCGAGCAGTTCCTTGGCCTTTTCGCGCTCCATGGGCGGCACGCCGCCACGACACGGCTCGCAAGTCTTTTCCAACAGACTCATTGAGTCACTCCCGATTCGCTGCGTTGGGACCTTCGACTTGACGGCCGTCGTCCCGTTCCGCCGTGGCGAGCGCAGCCCGCGCACCGACGCCATTCTATGACAATTCTCGCTTCTTGAAAGAGCCTTTGGCTTGATCCCGTAGGAATTATCCCACTAGTCCCATGGCACCATTCCTACGACGCCTCTATGCGAGGCAAACATCGCGCCAGCAGGATCTGAGCAGAATCGTTGAAGTTACGTATGTTTGCAAAATTTTCTCTCAGCCACACTGGCGTGCCAGACCACGCCAGATCGAGAGCGCTTATCCTAGGCAAGCGTGGAATCCCCAAAGCTCGCGTCACAGCACCTGTGCACGCGACGCGGATTCCGCAACGGACCCCGCCGCCCCGATTACATGACAATCGCAAACCGAGCTGACGAGTATTCCAGGGTTGTAAGCTCCACTGCATTTTTGCGGTCGATTCGTCGATCAACGATAATAATGCTCCGAACGCCCGCGAGATGGGAAGCAGGCGCAACTATTCACAAATGGTAGCTTATCCGTTGTTCCAATGAGCCGCAGTGGCAGGGTCATCGTCGGCATGTCGGGGGGGGTCGATTCGTCGGTCGCGGCGCTCCTGCTCGTGGAGCAGGGCTTCGACGTGCAAGGCCTGTTCATGAAGAATTGGGAAGACGATGACACCGCATCACATTGCTCGGCAGAGGAGGATGCGCTGGATGCCAAGCGCGTTGCCGCGCAGCTGGAGATCCCCATCCATTTCGCGAATTTCGCCCGCCACTACAAAGAACGGGTATTTGCCCGGTTCCTGAGAGAGCTGAAGGCCGGACGGACACCCAATCCGGACGTTCTTTGCAATAGGGAGATCAAGTTCCGGGCGTTCCTGGATTACGCAATTCGGCTGGGTGCCGAGTTCATAGCGACCGGTCACTATGCTCGCCGCATTCACCGCCAACCGGAGGGATGGGCGCTGCGTCGCGCGGTCGACCAGAACAAGGACCAAACCTATTTTTTGCACGCCCTGAACCAGGACCAGCTTCAGCGCAGCCTATTTCCCGTCGGCGAGTTTGAGAAACACCAAGTCCGGCAGCTCGCCGAAGATGCCGGTCTGCACAACTTCGACCGCGCCGACAGCACCGGAATCTGCTTTATCGGAGAGCGCGACTTTCGGCCATTCCTGTCGCGTTATTTACCCGTCGAACCGGGTCCGATTCGGGACTCATCCGGACGGCATCTGGGCCAGCACATGGGGCTCGTATACTACACGCTGGGGCAGCGCCACGGTCTCGGAGTCGGTGGCCACCGCGATGGGAGCGGGCAACCCTGGTACGTCGCCCACAAAGACATGAGCCATAATAGCCTCATCGTCGTGCAGGGCCGCGATCATCCGGACCTGTTCAGGGATTCCATTCTGGCCACTCAAACAAACTGGTGCTCTGGCCAGCCGCCGGACGAACCGACACGGGTAACGGCGAAGTTGCGGTACCGTCAACCTGACCAACCCTGCACGCTGGTGCCGGCGGGCGACTCGCTCACGGTTTTTTTTGACCATCCCCAGTGGGCGCCAGCGCCCGGCCAGTCCGCCGTGTTCTATGACGGGGAAACCTGTCTCGGTGGCGGTGTCATTCAGCAGACCTGGAATCGCTCGGAACACTCGACAAGTCTGGCCGGAAATGGCTAAGAACAAGACCGATCTGAATCGTGCGCTCGCGCTGGCAGGGGTATTTCAAGCAGCCGGTCTGGTGAGCCAGGTGGCCCGGGAAGGCCAAAGCGATCCCTTGCGAATGGATCAATCTCTGAGGACTTTGTTCGCGATCGATGCAGACGACGTCGAAGCCGTATACGGCTCGGCGCGGTCCCTCACCGGGGGACTGGAATTGCTCATTGAACAGCTGCGCGCGCCGCAAGACCGCGACTTGACACGCTATGTGGTTTCCCTGCTCCACCACGCTTCCACGGTGCTGAAGCGGCCTGACATCGCTGACCAGATTCGCGAAGGACTGACCATCACGCAAGCCCGACTCGAACACTTCGATATCTGCCACGAGAACATTCTCGCCGGGCTCGCGGAAATCTACAGCCAAACGATTAGCAGTCTTTCGCCGCGCATCATGGTGCGAGGTGACCCGAACCACCTGTCGAAACCCGCTGTTGCGAATTCCATACGTGCGCTGCTGCTGGCCGGGCTGCGATCGGGCGTACTTTGGCATCAGTGCGGCGGAGGCCGGCTGAAGCTCCTCCTGGGACGGAAGTCCCTGATCAAGGCGGCGCAGGATCTACTTGCGCGGACATGAGGCGTAGGCAAACGGATTGCGACATGTCACCGATGACAGCCATCAAGGAAGCGTTATCGTTTCCAAACGTCGCGATTGGCAACAGGGGAATGCAGCATAGCAGAGGGTGAGCTTCCCCTCCTGTACTGCAATGGTTACGATATCGCGGCATTTCAGCGCGGGTCGGCTCGAATTCGCGCGGAGGCGCCGTTCGCGGCCGATGCCGTGCAAGCCAATTCAGCGACTGACCATATCAATGACAGGGGGTCTGCAGTGCTTGAAGCCTATCGCAAACATGTAGAGGAGCGCGCCGCCGAAGGTGTGCCGCCGAAACCGCTCAGCGCCGAACAGGTTGGCGAGCTCGTGAGCTTGTTGAAGGCCCCACCCGCAGGAGAGGAGCAATTTCTGGTCGATCTGATCAGCCATCGGGTGCCAGCAGGGGTCGATCAGGCTGCCTACGTGAAGGCCGCTTTTCTGGCCGATGTCGCCAAGGGCGGCGCCAAGTGTCCGGTGATCGACCGCCAGCGTGCCACCGAACTTCTGGGCACGATGCTCGGCGGCTACAACGTCCAGCCCTTGATCGAACTGCTGGACGATACCGAGTTGGCGTCCACGGCGGCCGACGGTCTCTCCCGCACGCTGCTGGTCTTCGATGCTTTTCACGACGTGAAGGAGAAGGCTGACGCAGGCAACGGGGCCGCGCAGAAGGTATTGCAATCCTGGGCCGACGCCGACTGGTTCACCTCCCGCCCGCAAGTGCCGGAGAAAATCACCGTCACCGTCTTCAAGGTTACGGGGGAAACCAATACTGACGACCTGTCTCCGGCAACCGAAGCCTGGTCCCGTCCCGACATACCGCTGCACGCGAACGTCATGCTGAAAATGCCGCGCGAAGGCATCCAACCCGACGATCCGGGCAACCTGGGGCCGATCAAGCAGATCGAGGCGCTGAAGGGGAAGGGGCATCCGCTCGCCTACGTGGGCGATGTGGTCGGTACCGGATCTTCCCGCAAATCCGCCACCAACTCCGTGCTCTGGCACACGGGCAACGACATCCCGTACGTGCCAAACAAGCGCGCCGGCGGGTTTTGCATCGGGGCCAAGATCGCGCCGATTTTCTTTAATACGATGGAAGACTCGGGCGCGTTGCCGATCGAGATGGACGTCTCGCGGATGAAGATGGGCGATGTCGTAGACATTTATCCCTATGAAGGGGTAGCGAAAAATGCCGAGTCCGGCGCGGAGCTCGCCCGTTTCGAGCTCAAGACTGAAGTGTTGCTGGACGAGGTGCGTGCCGGGGGACGGGTGCCGCTGATCATCGGCCGAGGCCTCACCGACCGGGCACGCGAAGCCCTGGGGCTGGGGCCCAGCGACGCCTTTCGGCGACCGGACCCGAAGCCCGATTCCGGCAAGGGCTACACGCTGGGACAGAAAATGGTGGGGCGCGCCTGCGGGGTCGAAGGCATACGTCCAGGCACCTACTGTGAGCCGAGCATGACCACGGTCGGTTCTCAGGATACGACAGGGCCTATGACTCGCGACGAGTTGAAGGACTTGGCCTGCCTCGGATTCTCCTCCGACCTGGTTATGCAGTCTTTCTGCCACACTGCGGCCTACCCAAAGCCCGTGGACGTGGAGACGCACCACAGCCTACCGGACTTCATCTCCTCGCGCGCGGGTGTCTCGCTGCGCCCGGGCGACGGGGTAATCCATTCTTGGCTGAATCGCATGCTCCTGCCCGACACGGTGGGCACCGGGGGCGACTCACACACCCGTTTCCCGCTCGGAATCTCGTTCCCAGCCGGTTCCGGGCTCGTGGCATTCGCCGCCGCAGCGGGCGTCATGCCTCTGGACATGCCCGAGTCCGTGTTGGTGCGATTCAAGGGCGAAATGCAACCCGGTATTACGCTGCGAGATCTGGTCAACGCCATTCCTTACGCTGCCTTGCAGGAAGGCCTACTGACGGTGGCGAAAGAGGGCAAAAAAAATGTCTTTTCGGGCCGGATACTCGAAATCGAGGGCTTGCCGCACCTCAAGGTCGAGCAGGCGTTCGAACTCTCTGACGCATCCGCCGAACGCTCGGCGGCGGGGTGTACGATCAAACTCGATCCGGAGCCGATCATCGAGTACCTGAACTCGAACATCACCCTGCTCAAATGGATGATCGCCAGCGGCTACCAGGACGCTCGTACCCTGGAGCGTCGGATCAGAAACATGGAAACGTGGCTCGCCAACCCGGAGCTGATGTCGGCCGATCCGGATGCCGAATATGTGTCCGTCATCGAGATCGACTTGGCGGACATTACCGAGCCGCTGCTCGCTTGCCCCAACGATCCGGACGACGTTCGACCCTTGTCCGAAGTTCAGGGAACGGCGATCGATGAAGTTTTCATCGGCTCGTGCATGACCAACATCGGCCACTTCCGTGCGGCCGGCAAGCTATTGGACGGCAAGCACGACCTTCCCACCCGGCTGTGGGTTGCCCCACCCACCAAGATGGACGAACACCAGCTCACCGAGGAGGGCTACTACGGCATTTTCGGCAAAGCCGGCGCGCGCACCGAGATGCCCGGTTGCTCACTCTGCATGGGCAACCAGGCCAGGGTGCGGGATAAGGCCACGGTGGTGTCGACTTCGACGCGAAACTTCCCGAATCGGCTGGGCACCGGGGCAAACGTCTACCTGGCGTCTGCCGAGCTGGCGGCCGTAGCGTCCGTCCTGGGCCGAATTCCGAATTTCGAGGAGTACATGGGGTACATGAAGAACGTCGACACCATGGCTGCCGATGTGTATCGGTACTTGAATTTCGACCAGATCGAGGAATATCAGAAAGTGGCGCAGAAGGTGATCCCCATCGCCGCCGCCTGAGCCCTAAGGAAGCCCTGGCCTATTCGCACGGTCGCGCCGGAGTCGCTGCGCTCGCGGGGCACGGCGCGACGA
>JBFGYN010000034.1:0-15005 GCA_041587415.1 Candidatus Competibacterales bacterium
GAGGCGGGCATGGCGGAGCGCCACCCGGGCCCGTTGCTGGGCTCCGTCGCGCTCGTGCTGTTGGGAGGAAGCCTCCTCGCGCTCGTCTTGCGGCGCCCACTTGGCGTTGACGGGCCCGGTTTCACATCGGTCTTTCAGGGAACGATTCGCGTCAACACCTACCTCGGCGTTGCCATGTCCGCTGCCCTGTTCGGGCCTGCCGGTGTGACCTCCGCCGCCTTGGTCATCGCGCTCATGATCCCCCTGGTCAATGTCCTGTGCGTTACCGTGCTCTTGCACTACGCCGGTGGGCGCGGGGTAGGAATTGGGACGCTGCTGGCAGCCATGGCGCGGAATCCCCTGATACTCGCATGCCTGGTGGGCCTCACGCTGGACCTGTCCGGGGTGGGTATGCCGCCCGGCAGCCGAGGCATATTCGATATTCTCTCGCGACCGGCCCTGGCACTCGGGCTGCTCGCAGTCGGTGCGGGCCTACACCTGCGGATCGCCTTTGGCCAGCCACGTATCTTGCTCACGGTCTCGGCACTGAAGCTTCTCGCGATGCCAGCCCTGGCGGCACTGGCAACCTGGGCTACGGGTCTGGATCGGGACATCGCCGCGGCACTCATTCTGTTCGCGGCCCTGCCGGGCGCCACGTCGGCCTACATCCTGGCGCGGCAGCTGGGCGGCGACGAAAAGCTCATGGCATCACTGGTGACCGTGCAGCATGGCCTCGGTATGGTGACCATGCCGGCCGTGCTCTGGGCTCTGACAGTCACGCCTGGATAACCCGGGGGCTTGGCGGCCCCGAGGCACGGGTGCCTGGTGCGTTCGCGGACGCGCCACTGCGGCGGCGCCGCCGTCGATCGCACCAATATGGATGCACGGCGCGTCCCGGAGGGCGATGCGCGTGCTCGTTCGGCCCTGCCTATTGAGGAGCAACGAATCGACATGGCAACATGTTGATTCCGACAGAGAAGCGACAAACGCACCGTTTGCTTCTCGTTCGCCGAGGAAGCCACGGCGACGTTGTTCGGCGTTTCCATTTTTGGATTGGGAAGCGGTTTCTGCGAGGGAGCGAAGTGTGACGAACCCAGAGTTGATCAACCCGGAACGTTACCGCGAATTGGTTGCACTCATGGGCAAGGATCTGCCCGTGTTGCTGGACACTTTCCGAACCCATGGTGAGGAGCAGCTGGTGTACATGAGGCGTGCACTGGCCGAAGCCGATGCACCCGCTCTGGCGGCCGCGGCCCACCAGCTCAAGGGCAGCGCGGGAAACGTGGGTGCGGTGGCACTCAGCGTCGCGTGCAGTTCAATCGAGGCGCGCGCCCGGGCAGGCATCCTGGAGAGTGCGGACGAAGAGGTCGAGCGGATATGCGACCTGCATCGGCACACGGTCATGGAGCTGGCAAACAGACTGCACGAGGCCGGTTGACAGCCTGTCGCGCCAATGTCCGACAGGCCGTTGACCCAAGCAATGTGCCGGGTTGCACCGAAACGCCCGGGCTACACCAGATAGTGGCCCAGGATGCCGGCGAAGATCGAAAAGCCAAACCAATTGTTGTTGAGAAACGCCTGGAAGCAGGCCTCGCGGCTTCTCCCGCGGATGAGCCATTGCTGGTAAGCGAACAGCCCGCTACCGGCGAGCAGCGCAAGCTGAAAAGGCCAACCCAATCCCAATCGGTGCCCAATCAGGTAGAGACCGGCCACCACCAGCGCCTGCGCAACGCCAATGGCAAGACGATCGAAGCGGCCGAACAAGATGGCACTGGATTTGACGCCCACCCGCAGATCGTCCTCACGATCCACCATGGCGTACGACGTGTCGTAGGCAATCGCCCAAAGGACTGCCACCGCGAACAGCAGCCAGGCAAGGGCGCTCACCTCTCCGGTCAGTGCGGCAAAGGACATGGGGACGGCCCATCCGAACGCGGCCCCCAGGTGCGCCTGGGGCAAGGAATGGACACGCTTCATATAGGGGTAGGTCGCAGCAAGGATCACGGCCGGTATCGAGAGCAGAATGGTCTCGCGATTCTGCGTCAGCACCAGGCAAAACGCGGCGAGGCACAGCACCGCGAACAGTGCGAGTGCCTCCCGGGCACTGACCCGGCGGGCGGCCAGTGGCCGTTCACGGGTTCGTTCAACGAATGGATCGATATCCCGATCCGCGAAATCGTTGATGACGCAGCCGGCGGAGCGCATGAGGAATACACCCAGCAGGAAGACAAGCACGACACCGGGGGCGGGCCGACCGGCGCCGGCTATCCACAGGGCCCACAAACAGGGCCAGAGCAGCAGCAGCGTTCCGATCGGCTTGTCCAGCCGCATGAGTAGTCCGTATTGGCGCAGCTTTGGCGTCACATCTGATGCGAGTGTCGTCATTGTCCCTCCCCAGAGGCCCGCGCCAGGATGCCGCTCGCCCGTGCGGAGCTCGCGACGATGCCGGGCAAGAAGCATTCATGGACGAGAATCGGGCGATGTCGCAGGGCGTAGAGCGTGCGTCTCCCCCAGATGATCGAGCTGTTTTGCCCGGTCGCTCGGCGTATCCGCTCGTGCAGCCGGTCGCCGAACGCGAGGCGCGCAATCTCGATCGGCCCGCGGCATACCTCCGAGTCTCGAAACAGCAACTCGCCCAAGGGGCGGCCTCCCAGCCTGAGCAACCGCCGCCACCGGCCCTGGAGAGTGTGCTCCGGGATCAAGGTTCTCGCAAACACCCAAGGGCACTGGCCGCACATGAGCAGCACCTCGCGAACATGGACCCAATGCTCGGGAGCCAATCCGAGGGAAAGGGCCTCGTCGGCAAACGGCTTCATTCGACGATTGTTGATGACCTGTACGGAGAATTGAGATCGGCAACCGGCTCGAATTCGAGCAGTCAGGGAACCGGGGTCGGACAACCAGCGGCGCAGCTCGGCGGGAAACATGCTGTGGGCACGGTGAACCGGTTTCCACCGGGTTCCCGAACGCCGGAATCCGGCCGGATCAAACTTCACCATAGCGGTCACTGTCCCCAATCCATCGCCTTAGCAGGGTCTCGACGGATTCCGGATGCTGTTCCAGCAATTCGTCGGCGACCGCGCGGACCTCGGGCAAGAGCGCCTGATCACGGGCGAGGTCGACCACACGAAAACGCAGGTCGCCAGTCTGGCGTATGCCCAGCACCTCGCCGGGCCCACGCAATTGCAAGTCCCTCTGGGCGATCTGGAACCCGTCATTGCTGTCCCGAAGCACCTCCAGTCGAGCCCGGGCACTGTCCGAAAGGCGGCCCCGGTACATGAGCAGGCAATAGCTTTCGATGGTGCCCCGTCCGACGCGCCCGCGCAATTGGTGCAACTGGGCAAGCCCGAGCCGCTCGGCGTTCTCGATGATCATGAGACTGGCGTTCGCCACGTCGACGCCGACCTCGATCACCGTGGTGGCCACCAGCACATCGAGCGTCCCGGCCTTGAATTCAGCCATCGTGGCTTCCCGCTCAGCGGGCTTTTGGCGGCCGTGGGCGAGCCCGATCCGAAGATCGGGAAGCGCCTCCTTGAGTGTCTGCGCCGCGTCCTCCGCAGCCTGTGCCTCCAGCGCTTCGGATTCCTCGATCAAGGTGCAGACCCAGTAGGCCTGCCGGCCGCTGCGGCACGCCTGGCTGACCCGTTCGATCACCTCAGAGCGGCGCCGATCGGGGACTACCACGGTCTGCACCGGTGAGCGTCCCGGCGGCAGCTCGTCGATCACCGAGACGTCCAGATCGGCGTACGCGGCCATGGCCAGCGTTCGCGGAATGGGCGTGGCCGTCATGATGAGCTGATGCGGGACACGACCGGAGCGCCGCCCCTTCTCTCTCAGCGCCAGGCGCTGGTGCACGCCGAATCGGTGCTGCTCGTCGACCACCACCAGCGCGAGATCCCGGAACACCACTTTTTCCTGAAACAGGGCGTGGGTTCCGACCACGATGCCCGCACAACCTTCGGCCACGTCGTTCAGCGCCTGGGCGCGCTCCGCCGCCGCGAGGCGGCCTGCCAGCCACACCACGGATACCTCCAGGGGTGCGAGCCATGCTCGAAGGTTCCGGTAGTGCTGCTCGGCCAGAAGCTCCGTCGGTGCCATGAAGGCGGCCTGCCGGCCGTTCGCCACCGCCTGCAACAGCGCCGCCGTCGCAACCACCGTCTTGCCGCAACCCACATCCCCCTGCAACAGGCGCATCATGGGCACCGCCCGCGAGACGTCGAGCTGTATTTCCCGGATGACGCGCTCCTGGGCGCCGGTGAGCGGGAACCCCAGACCGCCGAGAAACCGGTCCACCAGGGTCGGTGGCCCAGCCAGCGGCGTCGCCGATCTCTGCTGCACCCGGTGTCGCAGCCGCCTGAGGCTGAGGTGATGGGCAAGCAGTTCCTCGAACACGAAGCGTCGAACGTTGGAATTCTCCGTGCTCACTCGCGCATCGTGCCACCCCGTGGCGGGCGGGCGGTGCACGCCCTCCAGAGCATCCGCCAGCTTGGGCAAGCGCAGGCGCTGCAGCTGCGCCCGGCTGAGACCCTCCGGGAGTACCCGTTCACCCTCGGATCGGTAGATGTCCATCGCCTGCTCGGAAAGTGAACGCAACGTCCCTTGCTGCAAGCCCTCGGTAACCGGATAGACCGGCGTCAACCGTTGCTCCATGGGCACCGGTTCCGGGCCGCCGATCGGGGTCAACTCCGGGTGAATCACTTCCAGACCGTGGAAACCGTTGCGGGGCTCTCCGTAGCAGCGAACCCGAGCGCCCGGGCGCAGCCGAGCTCGCAGCGCGGTGCCGAAGTGAAAGAACCTGAGATGCAGCACGCCACTGTCGTCGCGGACGGTGGCCCGCAATGTGCGGCGCGGCACCATTTCCACGTCGCAGTGTTCGACCGTGCCTTCCACGACCGCTTCCAGCCCTGACCGCAATGCTCCGATTGGGGTCAGACGCGTCCGATCCTGATACCGGCTCGGCAGGTGCAGCAGCAGATCCTGAACGCTGCGAATATTGAGCCTGGCGAGCCGCTCCACGACTTTCGGACCGGCCCCGCGCAACGCGCTGACGGGCCGATCGGAGAGCAGTTCAGCGGTTGCTCGGGTTGCCTTCACTCCGCGTTGCGCATCTCAAACGGTGCGCTGGAGCTTGAGTACCTGGGGAATGCTGCGCAGGCGCCTCATGACCCGTGCCAAGTGCACCCGATCCCGCACCGAAATCACGAATGTCAGGGACGTGACGTTACCCGTTCGCTCGTCCAACGCGACGTTTTCGATGTTGGAATCGGCCCCGGCGATGGTGGCGGCCACGGTGGCCAGCACACCCTTTTGATTGTTCGTCTCGAGGCGAATCTCCACCGGCAACTCCGTTTGCACCTTGTCCGCCCAACCCACTTCCATCCATTTCTCCGACTCGCGGTCCCTGACGTTGCGGCAGGTGTTGCGGTGAATGACGATTCCCTTGCCGGAGCTGAGGTAACCCACCACGGGGTCCCCCGGAATCGGCCGGCAGCAGCGGCCGAAGGTGACGACTGTGCCTTCCGTGCCCTTGATGATCAGCGATTGGCCGCCTTCGCCGGACGTCGAACCGGGCTGCTCCTCGCTGTCGGACAGCTGCCTCGCGACCAGGGGCGCCAGGCGCTTGCCGAGCCCGAGATCCGTCAAAACCTGATCCATGTGATCCGCCCTCAGCTGGGGCAACGCCGTCCGGATTCGCTCCTCGGGAACCTCCTTGAGCTGTGTGCCGAGTGCCATCAAAGACTTGTCCAGGAGCCTTTTACCGAGCGCAAGCGCCTCTTCCTGCTGCAGATTCTTCAAATAATGACGGATATTTGCACGCGCTTTCGCGGTGACGACGAAGCTCAGCCAGGACGGATTCGGCCTTGCCGTATTGGCGGTAATGATCTCCACGTTCTTGCCGCTCTCGAGCGGAGTCTTGAGCGACGACAAGCGGCGATCGATCCGCGCCGCCACGCAGTGGTTTCCCACGTCGGAGTGGATCGCGTAGGCGAAATCCACCGCGGTGGCGCCGCGGGGCAGTTCGACGATCTCACCCTTCGGGGTGAACACGTAGACTTCGTCCGGAAATAGATCGATGCGCACGTTGTCCAGAAACTCGAGGGAGTCGCCGGCACGCTTCTGCATGTCGAGCACTTTTCGAAGCCACTGGCGCGCGCGCTGCTGCGACGCATTGGCGGCGCTGTTGGGCGCCTTATACAACCAGTGCGCCGCGACGCCTGTTTCGGCCATCACGTGCATCTCACCGGTGCGGATTTGAACCTCGATCGGGACGCCGTGCGGGCCGAACAATACCGTGTGCAAGGACTGGTAACCGTTGGCCTTCGGAATCGCAATGTAGTCTTTGAACCGGTTCAAGTACGGTTTGTAGAGGTTGTGAACGGCCCCGAGCACGCGATAACACCGATCCACCGAGTCCACGATGATGCGTACCGCGTAGAGATCGTATACCTCTCGGAACGGCAGGTGCTTGCTGCGCATCTTCTGGTAAATGCCCCAGAGGTGTTTTTCCCGGCCGATGACCCGGGCGCGGATCCCTTCCTCCTCCAGGCGGTCCCGGATGCGGGTCTCGATCTGGCCCAAGATCTCTTTTCGGTTCCCCCGGGCTCTGCGGACGGCCTCGCTGAGGACACGGTAGCGGGTCGGATAGAGTGCCCGAAAACCCAGGTTCTCCAGTTGCAGGCGCAGGTTGTTCATGCCGAGCCGCCCGGAGATGGGCGCATAGATATCCAAGGTTTCGCGTGCGATGCGGCGCCGTTTCGCCGGCGTCAGGGCACCGAGTGTGCGCATGTTGTGAAGTCGATCCGCGAGCTTCACCATCATCACGCGGATGTCCTTCGACATGGCGAGGAACATCTTCTGGAAGTTTTCGGCCTGCGCCTCGCGCCGACTGCCGGACGGAATCTGTGTGAGTTTGGTGACCCCGTCTACCAACTCTGCCACCTCGGCGCCGAACCGGGCCGCTATGTCGTCTTTGGTGTAGTTGGTATCCTCGACGACATCGTGCAAGATCGCCGCAATGAGGGTTGCGCCGTCGAAGTGGACCTCGCCCAGCAGCTTTGCGACGGCAATCGGATGGGTGACGTAGGGTTCACCGGACTTGCGATATTGGCCGGCGTGGGCGATCGCCCCGAATTCGCAGGCCGCACGGATCTGGCTCAGCGAGTCGGCGTCGAGGTATGAGCCGAGCGCCGCACACAGGTCAGCGACCTGTGGCGTTATGTCGTCAACCTGAATCGCCTCCGCGCGAACCGTGGACATGTCTGACCCATTTGCCTGGATTCGAATTGGCGACTGGGTGGTCGCCGATTCAAACTCCCCGGCCTGCCCCATCAATCGTCGGTTCGTCGTCCGAGCCAAAAGCGGTCGGTTCGTCCGGCTCCCCCACCACGTACTTGCCCTCGGCGATTTCCCGTAACGCAACGACCGTCGGCTTGTCGTTTTCCAAGGGCACGCGCGGATCGGCGCCCCGTGTCAGGGTCCGCGCACGCTTTGCTGCGGCAAGCACCAGATCGAAGCGATTGACCACTTTGCTCAAGCAGTCCTCCACCGTTACTCTAGCCATTGAGATACTCCAATAATTTCGGATAGATGCATGTTACCTCAGTGCTCGCCCTGCCGCTATCGGAGTCGCCATGGGATTCCGGCGGCGAGCGACATGGGATGACACGCAGCTCGGCATCGTCGACAAATCGATCCCCCGCTCGGTGCGATCGCCGGTACGGGGCATTCTCACGACAGCAATTCGCTCAGCATCGGCTCGAGCGCCACCGCCTGGCGGCTGCAGCTCAGCCGACAAGCACGGACGATGGCCGCGAGGTCGGCAAGGGCCCGATCGAAACGGTCGTTGATCACCACGTAGTCGAACTCTGACCAGTGTCCGGTTTCGGCGCGAGACTGCGCCATTCTTACGGCGATCTCCTCCACGGGGTCCTGCTGGCGCCGGGTTAGGCGTTCTCTCAGAGCAGCTCGCGACGGGGGAAGGATGAAAATGCTGACGGCCTCCGGAAACGATTCGCGCACTTGCTGGGCACCCTGCCAATCGATTTCGAGAACCACATCGAAACCGCGAGCCATCTGGGCGATCACGCTGTCGCGGGTCGTGCCGTAGTGGTTTCGGAATACCTGCGCATGCTCCAGAAAAGCGCCACTGGCGACCAGCGACAAGAATTTTTCCGTGGACACGAAGTGATAGTCGCGACCGTCGGATTCGGCCGGCCTCTTGGGCCTGGTGGTGTGGGATACGGATACGCGTATGCGATCGTCCGATTCGACCAAGGCGCGAACGAGACTGGTCTTGCCCGCGCCCGAAGGCGCGGAGACGATGAGCAGACTGCCGGGTGCCTGACGGTTACTCGACATTCTGTATCTGCTCGCGCATCTGCTCTATGAGCACCTTCATCTCGACCGCGATTCGGGTACTGTCGCCGTCACCGGACTTGGACGATAGCGTGTTCGCCTCCCGATTCAACTCCTGCATGAGAAAATCGAGACGACGCCCGACGGGTTCGTCCCGATCGAGCACCGAGTACAGCTCGGTAATGTGTCCGTCGAGACGATCCAACTCTTCGTCGACATCCAAGCGTTGCGCCGCAATGGCCATCTCCTGCTCGATGCGGCCCGGATCCGCGTCAACGCCCAACTCCGCCAACCGAGTGCGCCACTTGTCCCGCATTTGTTCGAGCATGCCGGGACGCCGCCTTCGCGCCTCGGCGACCTGTGCCGAGAGGGCACTGAGGCGTTGCACGAGCAATTCGCGAATTCGCGCCCCCTCCCTGGAACGGTTTTCAATGAGCTCGCGCACCGCGCCGTCGAATGCCTCCAGCACGTGGCTGTGCACCGTTTCGAGATCCGGTTCGGCCTGCTCGACGACTCCGGGCCAGCGCAGCAGATCGAGCGCCGATGGCTGCGCCGAGTGCCCGGCGAGCTGACCCATCTCTTGCACGAGGAGCAGAATCCGATCTGCGAGAGGCTTGTTCAACGAGAGCTGGGCGCAGACTTGCTCGCCGGCTTGAAAGCGCAGGCTGCACTCGATCTTTCCCCGTCCGATGCGCTCGCCTGCCCGCTCCCGTACCGCCGTCTCCAGCGCGCGCAATGACTCCGGCAGGCGGACGAAAACGTCCGAGTAGCGGTGGTTCACGGACCGCAACTCCCAGATCGCTTCGCCCCATTCACCGCGACTCTGATGCCGCGCGAAGGCGGTCATGCTCCGAATCATGTGTGTTCCCTCGTCGACTGCGCGCGCCGTGCCGGGAAATTCCGGGACGGTTACATTGCGTTCTCCAATTCGGTCAGGCTGTTGGCCAAATCCCAGTATACTGTCCCGCCCGACCACGAGAGTGAGGTATACGTCATGCGCCCCAGCGGCCGCACCCCGGAGGAATTGCGTGCGGTTCGAATCAATCGAGGCTACACGAAGCACGCCGAAGGATCCGTCCTGATCGAGTTCGGTGATACCAGGGTACTTTGCAATGCGACGGTCGAAAACCGAACGCCGCCGTTTTTGCGAGGCACCGGGCGCGGTTGGGTCACCGCCGAATACGGCATGCTGCCACGAGCCACCTCCGAGCGCACCCATCGTGAAGCCGCGCGCGGACGCCAGGGCGGACGAACCATGGAGATTCAACGACTCATCGGGCGTGCCCTGCGCGCGGTCGTGGACTTGGACTGTCTCGGGGAACGCACGGTCACACTGGACTGCGATGTCATCCAGGCGGACGGCGGCACGCGGACGGCAGCCATCACGGGCGCCTACGTGGCACTTCGGATTGCCCTGGACCAGCTTTGCGCCAGGCGGGCATTGAAATCGCACCCGATTCATGGCCACGTGGCAGCGGTTTCGGTAGGGATTTATCGGGGTGTGGCTGTGCTCGACCTGGATTATCCGGAAGACTCGGAAGCCGAGACCGACATGAACGTGATCATGAACGACGCGGGCCATTTCGTTGAGCTGCAGGGGACCGCGGAAGGCCACGCCTTTCGCCGCGACGAGCTGGATACCATGCTCGATCTCGCACACGCCGGCGTTCGCCGACTCATCGAGCTGCAAAAGGAGGCATTGGCAGCGTGACCAGAATAGTTGTTGCAACGACGAACCCAGGAAAGCTCCGGGAAATGCAATCGCTGCTCGCGCCGCTGGGCCACGAGCTCCTACCGCAATCCGACTTTGACCTGTCACCTGCCGACGAGACGGGGCTGACCTTCATCGAGAACGCGATCTTGAAGGCCCGGCACGCATCGGCGAGCTGTAGCTTACCTGCTCTGGCGGACGACTCGGGGCTGGAAGTGGACGCGTTGAATGGCGCACCCGGGGTGCGTTCCGCGCGCTTTGCCGGGGCCCAGGCCACCGACGCGGACAACGTGAGCAGGCTCCTGCAATTGCTCGACGGCGTAGCCGAAGACCGACGAGGCGCCCGTTTTCGGTGCGTCGTGGCGTATCTTCGCCATCCCGAGGATGCGACGCCGCTCATCTGCCAGGGACGATGGGATGGTCGCATCGCGGAATCGCCTCGCGGCGACCGCGGATTCGGATACGACCCCGTGTTCTACGACCCCCATGTGGGCTGCACGGCTGCCGAGCTCGAGCCTGAGCACAAGAACCGGATCAGTCACCGCGGGCGTGCCCTGGCCAAGCTGAAAGCGTGCCTGGCACAGCACGGCTGAGCATCGCCGCGCCCGGGAAGGACCATGCACGACCCCAGCCAGGTTCCCCTGTCACTCTATGTGCACATTCCTTGGTGCGTGCGCAAGTGCCCCTACTGCGACTTCAACTCCCATGAGCTGACCAGCGCCGCCTTACCAGAGACGGCGTACGTGGACGCCTTGCTTGCCGACCTGGATTACGATTTGGCGACCCGGGAGCGGCGTCCCGCGGCGAGCGTGTTCATCGGAGGCGGCACGCCGAGCCTCCTGTCCGGCGCCTCGCTGGCAAGGCTGCTGGAAGGAATCGACGAACGCCTGGCGCTGAGCGCAGACGTGGAGATCACCATCGAAGCAAACCCCGGAACGGCCGAGCAAGGTCGTTTTTGCGACTACCGGGCGGCGGGCGTCAACCGGATCTCCATCGGCGTACAAAGTTTCGACGATCGGGCTCTCGCAGCCCTCGGCCGCATTCACGACGGACGTGAATCCCGTGCTGCCGTGACCGCCGCTCGCCGCGCCGGCTTCGAATCCGTGAACATCGATCTCATGTACGGTCTCCCGGGTCAGACGAGTCAGGAGGCCGTGCGCGACGTCCGAGTCGCTTGTGGCTTGGACGTCACGCACCTGTCCCATTATCAGTTGACCTTGGAGCCCAACACCCTCTTTCACCGTTATCCCCCGTCGTTACCCGACGAGGACGATTGCTGGGAAATGTTGCGCGCGTCCCAGAGCGTCCTGCATGACTCGGGCTATACTCAGTACGAGGTTTCCGCATACGCGCAGGCTGGATTTCGTTGCCGGCACAACCTCAATTACTGGGTGTTCGGGGACTATCTGGGAATCGGCGCCGGCGCCCACGGCAAATGGACCGGCAAGACGGTCAATCGGCTCTGGAAGCAGCGCCAGCCCAGGCGTTACCTGAGCACCGCTGGCACCGATTCCGGCACGGCGGGCAGCAGATCCCTCGCCCGGGAGGAGCTGGTGTTCGAGTTCATGCTCAATGCGTTGCGTCTGAGTGACGGCTTCGAGGAAGGGTTGTTGACGGAACGGACCTCCGTACCCCTGAGCCAGGTGGAACCGGTGCTGCGCGAAGCCGAGACCCGCGGCTTGCTTTGGCGAGGAGGCGGGCGACTCGGTCCCACGGCATTGGGACAGCGGTTCCTCAATGACTTGGTCACCCTGTTTTGTTCCGATGCTGACTCAAACGATTGAGGTGCAATGCCCACACTGCGGATCGCTCTTCGATTCCGTGGTGGACTGCTCCGCGGGCTCCCAGGAATACGTGGAGGATTGCGCAGTGTGCTGCTCACCCATCGTCTTCCAGCTGAGCATCGATGATCGATTCAACCTGACGGGATGGGAAACGCGTCGGGAAAATGACTGACTACAAGCCCATTCCATGCGAAGACTACGCCCGCTACGAGGCATGGATACTGTGCGGGCAACGCCTGCGACTCGCGTGGCGCGACGAACGGGGTGAGACACACCTGGAGCAGGTGCGGCCACTGGATCTTCAGACCCGCAATCACGCCGAGTACCTGGTCATGCAACGATCGGGTGGCGGTCGCGTTGCGTTGCGGCTCGACAAGATTGTCAAAGCCCAGGAAGCATGAGTGCCAGCGAGCGAATCCCGCCTCGCGGTACGACTGCCCTCTCGGGACAACCGAGACACGCCGAACTGCCCTTGTCGCGGGATTGGTGACCGGCTATTATGGCGCGCTTGTCCCGGGCCATGCGTGCTCCGGCCCACCGAAAACCGTTGACCCATCGCTGCCATGAAGAAAGACATTCACCCTAAGTATCGCAACGTGGTTTTCCAGGACCTGTCGTCGGATTTCGCGTTTCTCACCCGATCCACCGTGGACAGCAAAGAGACGATTGTGTGGGAAGACGGCAACGAGTACCCCTTGGTGAAAGTGGAGATTTCGAGCAAATCCCATCCCTTCTACACCGGCCAGCAAAAGATCGTCGACACCGCCGGCCGCGTTGACCGGTTCCGTCGCAAATACGGAATGCCCTGAGCGAGCTTTCGTCCGCAACCCCGGCGGGCGAATCGGGGGGCTAATCCGTGCGAGAACGGCGGCGCCCATGCCACGGCGGTGGCCGCGATCGCTTTTCACATAGAGAAACCAAAGCAGGGCGACAACGCTGCCCTCATTCAGTATCATCCGCTGCGCTCCGCAGTAACGTGCTGCATAGCATCAATTCCGTCCCGACCGCCGCCGTTGCGCCCTAGGCAACTATCGGGTCCCCGCATCACAGACATCGCACGATTCGGTCGGATTGCTGGCTGTCGAGCACGGACTGACGAAAGAATACGGATAAGGGGGTTGTCGCATGACCGACACCACTGTGACCCTGACGGACAACAGAACCGGAAAAGTCGTTGAGCTTCCCGTTCATCAGGGGACGAACGGCGCACCGGTTGTCGACATCGGAAAACTGCACAGGGAACTGGGCTACTTCACCTACGACCCCGGGTTCGTATCCACGGCAAGCTGCCGCAGCGACATCACCTATCTGGACGGCGGAAAGGGTGATCTGATGTATCGCGGCTACCCGATCGATCAGCTTGCCGAACGCTGCAGCTTTCTCGAGGTCTGCTACCTGATCATCCATGGCGACCTGCCAACCCCGCCACAGCTCGCGGCGTTCGAGCATGGCATCACGACCCACACCATGATCAACGAAAGCCTTCGGAAATTTCTCGACGGTTTTCGCCACGACGCGCACCCGATGGCCATGATGACTGGCGTCGTGGGCTCCTTGTCGGCCTTCTACCACGACAAACTGGACATCTATAACCCGGAGCATCGCCTCGTCACGGCCCAGCGACTCATCGCAAAGATGCCCACGATCGCGGCAGCGGCCTACAAGCACTCCTGCGGGGAGCCTTTCATGTATCCCCGCAACGACCTGAGCTATTGCGGCAATCTGCTTCGAATGATGTTCGCGCGACCGGTCGAGGAATACGACATTGATCCGGTCGCGGAGAAAGCGCTCGACGTTCTGTTTATTCTGCACGCGGACCACGAACAGAACTGCTCCACATCGACTGTGCGACTCGCGGGATCTTCCGGTACCAATCCCTTTGCAGCCATCGCGGCGGGCATTGCAAGCCTCTGGGGCCCCGCCCACGGTGGCGCCAACGAGGCCGTGCTGAGGATGCTGGACGAGATCGGGTCCGTGGACCAGATCGACAAGTACGTAGCCAAAGCAAAAGACAGAAACGACCCGTTTCGACTGATGGGCTTTGGCCACCGTGTGTACCGGAACTACGATCCACGCGCCACGATCATCAAGGAGATCTGCCACCAGGTCATGGCGAAATACGGTAACGATCCACGGCTGGAACTGGCGATGCGTCTGGAGGAGATCGCGCTGCGAGACGACTATTTCGTGGAACGCAAGCTGTACCCCAATGTGGATTTCTACTCCGGCATAATCTACAAGGCGCTCGGCATTCCGGTGGAAATGTTCACCGTCATGTTTGCCATTGGCCGGACCGTGGGCTGGATCAGCCACTGGATGGAGATGATCGGCGATCCGAGTCAGAAGATCGGTCGCCCGCGGCAACTCTACACCGGCGCGGCACTGCGAAACGTGACGGCAATTGAATGCCGCGGACTGGAGAATCTCAGACCGGGTCGGTCAGCGCCGGATCCGGACCGATTATCGGCTCGGCCGGCCGATCGATGAGATGCTTGACTTCCTGATTGCCAGCGCGCTGCATTGGGCGTCCGTCGACCGGGCTCAGGGGCGATTGGCGCAGACCGTCGACGGAGAACACGGTGAGGTCGATCGGCACGCCACCTGCTGAAAAGCGATAGACCGGGTAGAGCTCGTAGCGATCCGCGGTCAGCTTCAAACGGCGTTCGCTGGCCTCGAAGGGTATGTCGTGGTCCATCAGGTACAGGACCACGTCTTCCGGTGTCTCCGCGAACAGGTGTAGATTCACGTCCGAGTGCGGGGCTGCCGTACCCGCCAACACCGAGCCCACCAGACGCGGCTGAAATCGGGCAAGGAAATCCATCGCCTCGAGCGCGGTACGCCGGAATTCCCGCAGACGCCGTCCCTGGTCCTGGGAATGGAACAGACGCTGGTGCTCTCGCAAAGCCTCTTCCACCTCGATGTTGCGTGGCATCTTGACCCTGGAGGGCAGGCCCAGACGTTGCACGGCTTTGCGCTTGGCGAGCAAGAAGTCCCGGACGCCGTCCTCGGCCAGGATTCGGGCGGCCTCCTGCGCGATCAATATGCGGTGTCGATCCCTGGACGCAGATCCGTTCGGCATCACAACCTCCTTCGGTATCGACTCCGGCTCGATCAGAATAAGGGGTCGCCGCCACCGGCCGGCACGGTCTGGCCGCCGCCGGGCGTAGCACGGCGGC
>JBFGYN010000035.1:0-14993 GCA_041587415.1 Candidatus Competibacterales bacterium
AACGACGTCAAGCTGTCTTGGCGCAGCGATTCCGGTTCGGAAACATTCTGCAGGGTCAGCGGTATCCCGGTATTTGGTTCCGATCAGGCGTTTCGCGGATTTCGGGGTACTGGCCGCGACGTGACAGTCGCGCACACACTCGCGGCTCGATTGACCCATCAGGCAAGCCATGATGAGTTGACCGGGCTTCTGAACCGGCGTGAATTCTCCGCCCGACTTCAGGCGTTGGCCACGGATGCCGAAATGACCGAATCCGAGCACGCTTTCTGTTTCTTGGATTTGGACAGCTTCAAGTTGGTGAATGATACCTGCGGGCATGTGGCGGGCGACGAGTTGCTAAGGAGAATTGGTGAAATCTTGCATCGTTGTCTCAGGCGCGGCGACGCCGTCGGAAGACTGGGCGGCGATGAGTTCGGGGTCCTGCTCAGGGGCTGTGGGCTGGACGAGGCAAAGCGAATTGCCGGCACACTGATCGACGCCATAGGCGCGTTCCGCTTCGTCTGGGAAGAAAAGCTGTTTCGGGTTGGCGCGAGCGTTGGATTGGCACCCATCGATCGAGGCTCCGGTTCGGTTACCGCCATTCTCCAGGCTGGCGATGCCGCTTGCTACGCGGCCAAGCACGGCGGACGGAATCGTGTGCATGTGTTTCGGTCGAGCGACCTTGAAGACGCGACACAGCATGGCGAGATCCAATGGGTACATCGCGTCAATGAAGCCATTGAGAATGACAGCTTATTGCTTTACGGGCAGGAGATTGTCCCGGTGGGCGCCGGCATCACCGGCAAACGCTCGATCGAGATACTGGTCCGATTGCTGTCCGATGACGGATCGGTTGTCAGTGCATCGGCGTTCATTCCTGCTCTAGAGCGTTACAGCCTCACGACGAGACTGGACAAGTACGTGGTTTCAAAGGTTGCTCACTGGTTGGCCAATGGGAATTCGGACACCCGCCCGGGCCTATGTGCCGTAAATATTTCGGGTCATTCCCTGGGAGACGCCGGGTTTCTCGACTTTGTGATTCAGGAGATAGATCGCTACCGTGTTGATCCGGGCAATTTGTGCTTCGAGATAACGGAGACGGCCGCAATCGCGAATCTGGCGGCTGCTACCTCGTTCATCGATCGACTCGGCGGCATGGGATGCCAATTCGCACTGGATGATTTCGGCAGTGGATTGTCGTCCTTCGCCTATTTGAAATCCCTTTCAGTGCCGGTCTTGAAGATCGACGGCGCCTTTGTTCGCGGAATGGTCGACAATAGGGTCGACATGGCCATGGTCAGGACCATAAATGACATGTGCCATCTGCTTGGAAAAGTGACCATCGCCGAGGGCGTCGAGACGGAGACAGTGGCTGAGTATTTGGGGGATGTCGGCGTGGATTTCGCCCAGGGATTCTTCTACGGAGAGCCGAAACCCTTGGAAATGCTGACGAGTTCAAACGTTTCCTAACGCGCGTCTTACTTGCGCCGATATCGTAGCCAATAGAGTGTTCGGGCTTGGTCCGATCTGTCTCACCCGTCGAGGGGTCGTGCGGAGACGTAACTGTGGCCGCCGCGGACGCGAGCGCCCTCGAGGGCTCGCCCCGCTGCACTCAGGAAGTCTGACACCGAAGCGAAGCGGCTGTTTTCCGCGTCTGTTGCTATACCGATCGCGCACGTTATGCGATCGGCGCAGTCGCGCGACTGACGAATCAGCCTCAAGATCCTTTGCGCGGCGGCGCTGGCTCCTTCATCGTCCGTACCTGGCATGACCAGGATGTACTCGCCAGCGTCGTTCTGCGCGATGGAATCCGTTGGGCGTACCGTTTCCTCGATCGTCTGAAGGCCCTCGCAGAGAATTCGTTTAATGGTGGAACTCGAGTCGTTCGAGTCGCGGGCCTCGAGCCTGATCCGGCCAATACTGATGGGCCAAACGTTGGACCGGGCACGCTTGAATTCATTCTCCAGCACAACCTCCGGGCGTTGTCTTCGGTCGAGGCACGGACGGGCGGACTCGGCGGTGCGGCCGTTTGCCCCCTTTCCGCTGGCTGGCAGCATGCTTGGCGCTGCACCGGTGCTGCGCCCCGAGACCTCGGGCGCTACGCCAACGCCGAACACCGGTCCGAGCGAGGGCGCCAGCGCGCCCACCGTGTTGAGAATCGCGCGTAGCTCGGCGAATGTCATGCCCAGTCCTTCGCGCGCAAGCGTGACGGCCCGCTGGGACACGTTCTTTTCGCTCGAGCCCATCCACATGTCAGCGATGAGCCCGGAAAGTGCAACGAGCACGGCGAGCGGATTTTCGGTGCGAACGTCGCCACCGTTGACCAGGGCGGGAGCGTGTGCGATCGCAACTTGAATGTCGTCCGAGAGGCCCCAGCGCTCGAGCAGCCAGGCACCAACCCGGGGGCCGCAAATGTCGAACCACTCGCTCTCGGCCGCACGGGCCTCATCCCGATAGGGCAATTCGCCCGAAAGGCTTACTTCGTAGAGTTCCGGCGCAAGCCGGGCTAGGACGACGGTGCCAATGTCCTGAACAAGTGCCGCCACGAACGCGCTGTCCGCTCGTTCGGGCGCCGTTCGCAAACAAAGGGCGCGGGCTGCAATGGCGGCCGCGATCCCCCGTGACCAGTGTTGTTTCCAGGGAAGTACCTTCTGTGCGTGTTCCCGGAACAGGTCGACGAACGCGAGGGCGGCGCACATGTGTATGCTGCCCGAGATCCCGACTTGAACGATTGCCTTGTGCAGGTTGTCAGCTCGACGCCGTGCGCCGAACATGGGGCTATCGGCCAAGGTCGTGAATTTCGAGCGAAGGACTCCGTTCTCCTTGAGCAGTTGCCCCAACTCGTCGACACCAGCCTCGCCACCGAGGTGGCTTACGAGCAGCGCAACTGCGGGTGGAGGCGATGCGAGAGCTTCACTGCCTCTCAATTGGCGCGCAACCGGCGCCAGATTCAGCCAGCGAGATAAGCTACGGTCGATGGGTCGTTCAATTGGACGCAGCATGTTGGTAGCCTTCATTTTCGTCGAGTTTGTTTCATGACTGCATTTGCAATGCTCTTGCCTGAACACAGCAAGATGCGAGCCTACTTTTCCAAAGGGGTAGCAACGGCTGCTCCGAGTTGTAGCCCGGATACTTCATCAGGGACCCCGGAGGCTGGCGGAATTCGCAGCCGTCCTGGCGCCGCTCTGGGCGAGGCGAGGGGCGGTGATCCAGTGAATCATCGCCCCTCACCGAGCGGGCGCTTGCCTTTGCATGCAAGCGCCCTGGTGAAATATCCGGGGTAGCCCGCACCGCACCCCAGACGGTTGGAAAGATACTTTAAACAATGGATTGAGAGGAAATTGTGCGATGCTCGCCGTGACGATGCCGCGCCCGCCTGTTGCCGCGCAATCGGCACAGCCAGCACTCTCGATCACTCTGCAACGTCTACTGACCTGAATGTTGCCTGAGGGCGCCCCCGGGTAGGCCACTTTGGCCCTGGAAAGCAAATGCTCGAGCCCATATTAGCGGGTAACGATATTTCACCGTTCGCACTATCCGGTTTTTCCCGGGATCCCCTTCGAAAATTGCGGGTCTCGACGCAAGGTTTGGGCGAGCACGCTCATTCGAGCTCGTCACCCTGGGTACTGAAATCAGCTGCTGGAAGGATTTCACCTTGTCGCTTCGTTTCTTGCATTGGCGGCAGATCCACACCAAAACATTTCGACACGGCAAGCTCGTTTCCTGTGCGAATCGTCCGATATTTCTCCCAGAAGGCGGAATCAATTTTTCGCAGCGACTCGGGCGTGCCAGTGGTACGGTAACGGGTCAAATGGCTCGGCCCGCCGTTGTACGCGGCATAGGTTGCACGGGCGAGATTGTCCACCTTTCCGGTCTTCTCGTGCTCGCCACGTCGAATTGCGTAGTCCGTCAGATAGTGGAGGAGAATTTCACTGCCGGCGCCAGCGTTGTAGATCATGTCTGTCGTCAAAGCGTGGGGGTCGTAGAACCCGCGCCAGACTCGGGTGCTGACTTGCATGATACCGACAGCGCCAGCGCTGGACAGGAGCGGATCGATGCGTCCATCTCGCTCGACGACCTGGCGCCAGCAGCTCTCCTGCCACGCGGTGGTCGGCACCAGCCTGCGATAGAGGTTTTCGAACTTGCGATTCAAGGCACTTTCTTGCAGCGATGCACCGGCGGCGTGAGCGAGCACATTGCGGACGGCCACAAGATAGGCATGGAGTTCCTCACGGTCCGGGACCCATCGGTTCAGACGGGCGCGAGTCTTCGAGTCGATGGGATACTGCTCGGCCCACGCCGAACGCCCGGGTAGCAGGTGCAGGAAGGGCATGTCCGGAGACTCCGCCGGCGCCGGGATCGGCGCTCCAAATCCGAACAAGACGCGGAGTTCGGTGTCGATCTCCGTGTCGTAGAAGAGCGGATCTCTCGTGTCCGAGGGAGACAATGTGCGTGCAAGTCTTCGCAACGCGTCTGTCGAGACTTCGAAGCCGTAGCCGGGTCCTGCCGCATCGAGGGCGACCAATGCGTCCGCTGCCGAAACGAACCGGAGATACCGAAATGCCCTGTTCCCAGGTAGAGAATCGTCGATCCGGCGCAGCGTTTTGGCAAGATGCTCCCAGCTTCGCAGAAACAGCGCCCGAATGGGATCGCCGCCTTGCGTCTGCCACTCGGTGAGGGCAGAGGCGAACTCGTGGCGTGCTTCGAGGAGCACGACCAGGAGCTCTGATCGCAGCTCCTCGCTGGTCGTATCCGTCGCGGCTGTACGGATGACGAACGTTAGGAAAGCATCCCATTGCTGCCAACTGGCTTGCCAGTTTGCCAATTCCGCCTCCGTTAGCGGAAGTTCCGGCGGCGGTGCTTGCACGACGGCCATGGTTTCCGGAAGCTCAAACGTGAGCCGAGCGTGGAGCTCAGTCCGTTCCGCTCGGACATCGTTCAACGCGAGTGTTGAAGCGATCGCTTCGAGCTGAGCTCGATCCCGGTCATCGAGGATGTCACCGAGCAACACCACCAATTCGTCGGTGACGGGATTCAAGTCGATTCGGAGTGCGTCGAGGCGCGGGTGGACGTGCCCGTTGACCCAATTCCAGAGCGTCCCGGCCAGAGCTGCCGGCCGCCCTTCCGAGTCGTACAGTGCAGAGTCCTTGACACGAAAGCGCAGCGTAGGCGACTGCAAGTCCGTTTCTGGCTGCAACTGGATCGCCAGTTTGCCGCTCCACTCCGGAACGGTGACGCATGCGGCGCCGATGGCGGCTCCCACCCTGGCCGCCACATCGGTGAGAATTTGAACATACCCACCTGCATAACCGACTTCCGGGTTCGTGAGATGGAGGCGGCCGCAGTCCTTTGCGTCGCGCCACGCGAGCAGATCTCCGGGATCATCTCGGAATACCTGGTCCATGAGCTGGGATTGGAGAAACGGGTAGTCGATCCGAAGCGGTACGGCAATCTCGCGGCCGAACACGCTGCTTGCAGCAGTGGCTATGGTCAGCGCGATGAGAGGACTAAGAATCCGCGTGACCATTCGCAACGTCGAGCGCGCGGTTGAGGCCACCGGCAATCGACCCGGCGTGTGCAGCGGGGACCGAAACCAAATAGCGTGGTCCCTCAGCCTTCGAATGTCGGACGAAGCCATACCAGTCTAGCCCGGATATTTCACCAGGGCGGCCTTCGGCTAGCTCGCAGGTGGTTGATCGGTAGAAGTTTATGTCCAGTTTAGCGGCTCAGTTCTGGCGTACAAAGTGTACCGCCGCCAAAGGCCTACCCCGGCCCTGGCGGTTTCTCGCTCGCCCTGACTTGCTCTTCACTCAAGTTGTCGCTACGGCTACAACTTTTCGTCCAGGGCGCTTGCATGCAAAGGCAAGCGCCCGCTCGGCGAGGGGCGATGATTCACTGGATCACCGCCCCTCGCCTCGCCCAGAGCGGCGCCAGGACGGCTGCGAATTCCGCCAGCATCCGGGGTCCCTGATGAAGAATCCGGGTTAACCTGCCATCGAGAATTTTTCCGTAATCCTTGATAGGCATCGTCAAGCGATGCGCATTGCCAGCTTGAGTTCCGGTGCCGATCGGTGCACTTGCGAATATCTGACCCGAAACGGACAGCAATCTAAACTAAACGAGGAAGAATTCGGGATCGCGGGCGCTCGAGGAGAGGGCGATTCGGCCCGCCTGATTGCGCAATGCCCGCGGAAACACGATATTCGAGGCCAGCGAACCAAATGAACCTCGCGGAACTCACGACGAAGGCGAAGTGCTGGCTGGCTGCCGACCCCGACCCAACCACTCGCGCCGAGCTCGAAGCCCTGCTGACAAATGATGACCGGGATGCGCTGGCCGAACGTTTTGGCCGCCCGCTCGGGTTTGGAACCGCCGGCATCCGCGGCCTCCGAGGCGCAGGCCCTGGCCGCATGAATCGTCTGCTCGTGCGGCTGGCCACCGCGGCGCTGGGCCGTGTCATTCTCGATCGGGTGGCGAACGCCGCCAAACGCGGCGTCGTCGTCGGTTTCGACGCCCGCCATTATTCGAGAATCATGGCGCTCGACGCGTGTTCCGTGCTGGCAGGGCTGGGTATTCGGGTGCACTTCCTCGGTTCCGTTCAGCCCACGCCGCTCGCGGCATTCGCCGTTCTCGAAACCGGCGCAGCGGGGGGCGTCGTGCTAACGGCCAGCCATAACCCGCCACAATACAACGGCTATAAGGTCTTCTGGGACAACGGCGCTCAAATCGTTCCGCCCATCGACGGCGAAATCAGCGCCGCCATCGACGCGATCGATCTCGCTGTGCCCCTGCCCTGGCTGGGGATCGACGCCGCCCGCAAAAAACACCTGCTGATCGACTACGGACCCGAGCTCGAGGAAGCCTACCTCCGGGCCACGCGGCTCAGAGTCCGGGGCGTGGGGCCCGAAGTGAAGATCGTGTACACCCCCCTCCATGGTGTTGCAGGGAGGCTTGCGCTGCGCGCGTTCGCGCAGCAGGGCTTTGCGAGAATCAGCGTCGTAAGCGAGCAGTTCCAGCCCAACGGCGACTTCCCCACGGTGGATTACCCTAATCCCGAGGAATACGCTCCGCTCGCTTTGGCGGTGGACCAGGCTCAACGCGAGCTGGCCGATCTGATCATTGCCAACGACCCCGACGGCGATCGTCTCGCCGTCGTCGTTCGCAGTGCCGGCGGCTATCGGCAGCTCACCGGCGACCAGATCGGCTATCTGCTTGGCGACTACCTTCTTGCTTCCTACGGCAAGGCGCTTCCCGAGGGCGCCTTCGTGATGGCCACCATCGTCAGCTCCATGCTGCTGGACAAGATCGCCAGCGCCTACGGAGCACGCTGCGAGCAAACGCTGCCCGGCCTGAAGTGGGTCTGGAATCGCGCCCTCGAGGTGAAGGAGGCGGGCGGAACGTTTTTGTTCGGGTACGAGGAAGCCATCGGTTATACCGTGTGCCCGACGGTCCACGACAAGGATGGCATTTCGGCCGCCGTGCTCTTTGCGGAGCTGGCGCGCGCCTGCGCTGCCTCAGGACGAACGGTTCTGGACCGGCTCGACGACCTTTACCGCCGTGTCGGGCTTTCTGCAACGCGGCAGATCAGCCTGCACCTCCCCGGCCAGGAAGGTGCTGCCCGAATCCGGACTATTCTCGACCGCCTGCGTCGCGAGCCACCCTCCCGACTCGGCGCGCAGCGGGTTCGGTCAGTGGCCGATCTAGAGGCACGGAGCCGGATCGAGATTGACAGCGGCAAGAAGACCCCAATCGCGCTACCGGCCGCCAATATCATACAACTCGAACTCGCCGAGGGCGGCCGGGTCAGCCTACGCCCCAGTGGAACCGAGCCCAAGCTCAAGATCTACCTCGAGATCTACACCCCTACAGAGGACGGCGTCGAACTCGAGGCGGTGAAACAGCTCGCGGAAAACGCCTTGGACGGGCTCGAATCCGCCGTTCGAGACCTGCTCTAGCCAGCTTCGTTTGCCGGGTGGACAGTCCCCTCTTTGCTTACCCCTGCAACATTCCACGCTTTTTGGGCGGAATTCACGGAAAAACCACGGCCGTCTCTTTTGTTCAGGAACACTCAAAGTCCGGTGTGGAACTCGACGCGCAGCCCATTGGCTTGCCCGGATATTTCACCAGGGCGGCCTCCGGCTAGCTCGCAGGTGTCTGATCGGTAGAAGTTTATGTCCAGTTTAGCGGCTCAGTTCGGGCTTGGTCTGCTCGATGACGTCCAGCAGCTGCACCTCTCGAGCCGCCTGGGTCTGCGCGCTCATCGGGAGATGAATGAATGGGGCGTCCAGCGCATCCGCCAGCGGCTGCAGATCCGGACGGTTCGAGACCACCGCCGTCACGCCCATCGCGGGCACGCCCGCTCCTGCATTCGGGGCGCTGCTACGAAGGAAACCCTGAACAATTCCATCCAGGAATTGCAAGGGGTCGGAAAGCGACAAGCGCGGTTTCCGCTTTCCTCGCGAAATCAACATGTTGCCATGTCGATTCCGGCGACACGTCCGTGTGTCGCAAGGAGACTCTGAATGAATCAGAGTTTCCCTAATAATAGGGACGACCTTGCTGGAGAAAGGGTGGGTCGTTTCGACGCGAACGCGAAGGATGCACCAGGAGGCTCTGACTTGGGCCATTACGGTAAGTAAAGCAGTGAGTTGTGATCACGTTAGCAAGTGACACTATGTCACCGTGGACGCTATCCGGTTTTTCGCGGGTTCTGGCCGCCCATCTGGCGCGATCGCAGGGCAAGTCGATGTCTCGCATCGAATCTTGCACGATCACACACGC
Organism: Candidatus Competibacterales bacterium; assembly: GCA_041587415.1. Classification (GTDB taxonomy): domain Bacteria; phylum Pseudomonadota; class Gammaproteobacteria; order Competibacterales; family JAHEDQ01; genus JBFGYN01. The sequence continues at coordinate 8,761 of JBFGYN010000035.1, forward strand.
TGCGCTGATCAGCCCTCCGCGCATTTTTCCGGATCCCGACGCAACGTCCGGGCCAGGACGCGGACCTGCCGAGAGCGTGAAATTTTCCGAGTCATGCTCATTTCCCCAACGGCTTCTTTGGGCGGCGCAGGAGAAGCCCTTGTTCTTGAAACCAGCGGATGGCGTCGGCGAGCGATTCTCGTAGTGGTCGGAATTCCAGTCCCAGCTCGGTGCGGGCTCGGGCGTTGTCCAAGATCAACGGCGTTCGTGCCAATCGCACCCCCGTCAACGGTGCCGTGGGCGGGCGGTGTGTCAAATGATCCGCCCGCCACTCCTGCACGGCACTGGCCGTGAAGGCAAGCCAGTACGGGACCCGGCGGCGCGGCATGGAGAGACCGGTCAGCTCCTTCATGATGACCAGGAGATCTGCCAGGCGAATATTCTCGTTGCCGAGCAAATAGCGCTGTCCCAGCCGGCCTCGATCCGCTGCGCGGATGTGGCCATTCGCCACGTCGCGCACGTCCACCAGGTTGAGCGTGCTTTCCATGTACGCCGGAAACCGCCCATTCAAGAACCCGAGCAACATGCGGGACGGAGGCGTCAAGTTGAAGTCCCCCGGACCGACGGGGACTGACGGATTCACGACCACGACGGGCACCCCGCGGGCGGCTGCATCCAAAGCTTCTTGTTCGGCAAGAAACTTCGCCCGACAATAGTCGCCGCACATGTCGGTCTCGTTCAGTTGCACCGTCTCATCGAGGAGCTTTGCGGATGGGGGCCCTGTGCGACTCTTGAGTATGGATTCGGTTGATGTGTGGACGATGCGTTCGACACCTGCCTTCTGAGCAGCTTGCAGCACAATACGGGTGCCGATCTGATTAACGCGGTACAGTTCGCCCTTGTCGGCCGCCCACAACCCCGCCTTGGCTGCTGTGTGGTAGACACGGCGCACGCCCGCCATGGCGCGCTCGACCGTCGGTCTGTCGCAGATGGACCCCGTAATGTAATCGACCTCGGCCAGGGCGTTGTTTGCCGGCGCCGCAGTATCCAGGACCCGGACACTCTCGCCAGCGGATAAGAGCTGATCCACCAAGTGCCGTCCAAGGAAACCCAGACCACCGGTGACGAGCGTGATCTCTCTCATGCCCTATTTCCCCGCGTTTTGAGTGGCATGACCGCAAGCGCTTGGTGCATGGCACCGGGGCCGCCGTGGTAGCCAAGCACGCGGCCAGGCCACGCCTTGCACATCCCCTCATGGGCGCAAACTTGCGAACACTGGTTCGCGTTTTGCGCGCCAGTGGTCCGATTCCGGCATCGTCCGTACCGCACTGCGCGCTCGCCCTGCTCGTGTCGATTCTGCGCTCCCCGTTTAGCCTTTGGGAACGCAAACGCGTTGAGAGTTTGACTCGTGGCGGGATCGCTGCGCCCGACCCGGTGTTCATCGTTGGCCACTGGCGCAGTGGGACGACGCATCTCTACAGCCTGCTGGCCCGGTCGCCGGAATTTGCCTACGTTCCGCCCCTGGCAGTCGGCATGCCATGGGACTTTCTCACTCTGGGTGCCGCTCTGCGGCCGATCTTGGAGCGGGCATTGCCGGCGGACCGATTCATCGACCGAATGGCGGTAGATCCGGACTCCCCCCAGGAAGACGAAATTGCGCTGGCGAGCATGCAAACCCTGTCCTACTATCACGGGATCTATTTTCCACACCGGTTCAGCGAACACTTCAAGGCCGGCATCTTCTTCGATGGCTGCGACGAAGGCCAGATCTCTGACTGGCAAGCAATGGCACGGCTTTTCTTGGAAAAGGTGGCGCTCCAACAACCGGGGCGCCGGCTGCTGATCAAAAATCCGGTGTATACGACGCGCATCGACATGCTGCGCGAGATGTGGCCCAACGCTCGTTTCATACACATCCATCGCAACCCCTACATCGTATTTCGATCGACTCGGAACTTCTATCGCGCATTGTTTCGCGAACTGGCACTACAGGCCTCCGACAAAGTCGACCTGGACACGGTGATCCTCGAAGCGTATCCGCGGATGATGCAGCGGCTCGACCATGACAGCGCGCGCCTACCGCAGGCGCACTACGTCGAATTGAGCTTCGATGAACTGGAGGCGCGTCCGCTCGAAACGGCCGAGCGTATCTACGATGCGCTCGGCTTGTCCGGATTCGAGGCAGCACGGTCCGACATGGAAAGCTATGTAAACGCGACCCGGGACTATCGTAAGAACACGTATCGATTCACCGCCGAAGACAATCGATTGGTGGAAAAGCACTGGGGTGACTACATTCGGAAGTGGGGATACGAGGTGCCTACGTGAGTGTCCCGTGGGATGAGTCCGCTGCAACAGACTCAGTCCACGGGACACTCGGCTTCAATGGGCCGGTGAAAACTTCGCCGGCGCGGGAACGGACGAACGCAGGAGAAGATACTTGGCCAAATCGTCGGGCACGGCCCTGCACGAAGTTGTTTCGTTCGATGAGGAGGAACTGATTCTGGTCGACCATGAAGACCGGGAACTGGGCCACATGGCGAAACGCGAGTGTCATGACGGAGGCGGAGTTTTGCACCGGGCATTCTCCCTCTTCGTGTTCAATTCCGCCGGTTTTCTGTTGCTGCAGCAACGCGCCGCCAGCAAGAGATTGTGGCCCCGCTACTGGGCGAACACCTGTTGCAGTCACCCGCGCCGCGGCGAAGGCATGGAGCAGGCCACGCACCGGCGCCTGAGACAAGAAATGGGTATGGCTGCGGAGCTGCATTTTCTGTTCAAGTTCGAGTACCGAGCCACCTTTGGGGAGTTGGGATCCGAGCACGAGCTTTGCTCTGTCTTCGCCGGCCAGTCCGACCAGCCGCCCAATCCGAATCCCACTGAAATCGCGGCTTGGAGATGGGTGTCGCCGGCGGAGCTCGATCAGGAGATCGAGCGGCATCCAGAGCGGTTCACGCCATGGCTGAAAATGGAATGGCGCCGCCTACAGACGGATTTCACCCACGAGATCACGCGCCTTGCCGGATAACGAATTGAGCCCGAATGTCCCGACGAGATTGCCGCGTGCCAGGACCTCAGAGGCCCAGAACGTAGGCAAAGACCAGCGGCGCGACGATGGTTGCGTCCGATTCCACAATATATCGGGGCGTGTCCACCGCCAGTTTTCCCCAGGTGATTTTCTCGTTGGGCACGGCACCCGAGTAGGAGCCGTAGCTGGTCGTGGAGTCGCTGATTTGGCAGAAATAGCTCCACTTGGGCGTGGGTTGCTCCATGTCTTGCTCCAGCAGCGGCACCACACAAATGGGGAAATCGCCCGCAATGCCGCCGCCGATTTGGAAAAAGCCGACGCCTTCCCCGCCGCTCGCACCCGGGTACCACTGGACAAGGGACATCATGTAATCGATCCCGGATTTCATGATCGAACGCGGGATCTCTCCCTGCAGCGCGCGGGCCGCGAAGATGTTTCCGGTGGTCGAGTCCTCCCAGCCGGGCACAAACAAGGGCAAATTCCGCTCGGCCGCCGCCACGAGCCACGAGTCTGCCGGGTCGATCTGGTAGGAGTTGGCGAGCGTGCCTGCGTTGATGACGTCGTAGAAGTACTCATGTGGTAGGCGCGAATCGCCTGTGCTCGCCGCCTCACGCCAGCGCGCGATGACGGCGTCTTCGATCCGACGGATCGCCTCCGCCTCCGGTATGCAGGTGTCGGTAACCCGGTTCAGATGGCGCTCGAGCAAAGCCTGCTCGGCCTCGTCGGACAGGTTCCGGTAGTCCGGGACTCGTTCGTAGTAGTCGTGTGCCACCAGGTTGTAGAGATCCTCCTCCAGGTTCGCACCGGTGCAGGTGATTGCGTGCACCTTATCCTCGCGAATCATGCGTCCCAGCAGCAGACCGAGCTCCCCCGTGCTCATGGCACCCGCGAGGGTGATCATCATTTTCTTCCCGCTGCCGATGTGCTTGACGTAGCCGCGCGCGGCATCGCGCAGCGCTGCCGCATTAAAATGGCGGAAATGGTGTTCGACGAAATGGCCGATTGGGCCCATGGCAGGCTCTCCCAAGAGGGTGGTTATTCGACGTGGCCCGCCGCTCGGGAAATAAGCGTCCAGCCAATCAACTTATAGAGGAGGCGCGCACCCACGTTGCCATCCCATTCATCGCCGCCGGGGCCCGGCGCGACCTCAACGAGATCGAAGCCCACGATTCGTCGGCCCGAACGCGCAACGGCGCCGATCAGATAGCTGGCCTCCTCAAACGACAGGCCACCGGGTACGGGGGTGCCGGTATTTGGGCACAGCACCGGGTCCAGTCCATCGATGTCGAACGATACGTAGACATCCCTCGGCAAACACTCGACGATGCGCTCGACTTGCCTGGACCAGATAGCCCCCTGGAACCGCTCACGGACCAGCTCCGCGTCGAAGAATGCTCGGATGCGGCCATTCGACCCGTCGATGCGATTTCGTTCCTCCTCACATAGATCGCGTAATCCCACCTGCACGAGTCGCTGGACGCCCGGCAAGGTTCGACACACGTTTTCCATGATCGAGGCGTGGGACCAGTGAAAGCCCTCGTATGCAAAGCGCAAGTCGGCATGCGCGTCCACATGCAGGATGCCCAAGCCGGGATAGCGGTCGGCGTGCGCGGCGATCGCACCGTACACAATGCCGTGATCACCGCCTACCGTGCCGACCACCTTCCCTGCCGACATCCACTCGTCAACGGTCAGCCTCAAGCGTTCGTTGACGCGGGCACAAAGATCATTGACAAGCTGCAAATCAGCCTGCGCCTGCCTATCCTCCCCCACATCGCCACCCAGCGCGATGACCCGCTCAGCAGCCGGCCGTGCATCGGCGTTCCAGTGACGAACGCCGGCGAGCTCGGGGACCATTGCGATCCCGGCTTTCGAGGGATCCCCAGTCTCCACGTCGTAGAGGTCGATTTGCTGGCTCGCCGTCATGATCGCCCGTGGGCCGTTCACCGTCCCGGGGCGATATGAGGTGGTCGCATCGTATGGCACCGGGACGAGCACGACAAGCGACTGTTCGGGTGTATCGGAAAGCCCGAAGATGCCGGTGTCGCCCCTCGTGGCGCAATTGGGATCGGAACTCATGCAGCGCTCTCCGGGCTGATGACCATACCGTGAGCGTCGAGCGGCGCTCTACTCGTCGAACATTCGGTCGCCGAACTGGTCGATGATCACTCTGGCCTTGGCAACGGAGAAGGTTACTGCGTCATCGCGGCTTGCGTAGGAGTCTGCACGCACGAAACGGTGTTCTTTGACGACGCCATCGACGGATCTGGAAATCACCCCGGCGACGTTGAACTGACTGCCGTTTGGCTGGGGGGCGGCAACGATCGAGAAACCCTCGTACTCCACCGCCTCGCCCGCTTCGGCCCTCGATCGCTCGGGCGATCGCTTGCGGAAGTAATCCAGAAGTCCCATGAAATGCTCTCTTCAGGTAGATTGACCACGGCAGTAGCCGTACACTGCCGGCACCCAATCTTAACACTCCCGTCCCGTGAATACGGGCCCGGCCGGACAATGGGATCGAGGCGGCGCGGAACGCTGTACCGTTCGAATTCCGTTGACAGGGCCGGTCTAGCCCGTGGCGCCCCTCTGCGACCCATTGGCACCTGAACCGCCCCAGAGTCACCGCAACTCGTCAACCTCGAGCAACTGGAATACTGCGTCCGGGTCGCTGAAATGGGTAGCTTCAGCAGCGCCACGATCATTCTCCAAATTGCTCGACCGGCCCTGTCAGCGCAGGTGCGCAAACTGAAGACGGACCAGGGTGCGAGCCTCACAATGCGCACAGGTTGGGGAGTCGTGCTCACGGACGCCGGCAATGGGCTCTTCGATCACAGTGTGGGGGTGCTTGAACTCGTTTCGCGGGCGCGGGAGGTGGTCGACGCCGAACGCGACGAGCCGCTGGGCTTGGTCACCTGTCCACAACAGGGAGTACGGGCGGACCATTGCCCTCGAGGTTCTCGCCGACCGCTGGTGGTCCCCGATTTGCGAGAAGATGGTCGAGTCCGACATCCCGGTCATGATCCATGTCTCGACGAGCTGCAACGCCTGCTTCCACACAACGGGCGCCCACTACCTGAACGCCGACACCACGGCCTTCATGCAGTGCCTGACCGGCGATCTGTTCCGGGACTTCCCGACCCTTCGCTTCATCATTCCCCACGGCGGGGTCGCCGTGCCCTATCACTGGGGCCGCTTCCGAGGCCTCGGCCAGGCACTGGACAAACCGCTC
>JBFGYN010000036.1:0-14873 GCA_041587415.1 Candidatus Competibacterales bacterium
AGACCCGATTTCCGGCACACGGCTGCACGGTGGTGTCCTCGTTCGAAGCCGCCGTTGCGGCCGCGGGCAATGCCGAGCAAGTCATGGTGATTGGCGGCGCCCAGATCTTCGAGATCGCACTTCCCAGGGCAGATCGCATCTTTTTGACGGTGGTTCACACCTGGCCTAGCGGGGACGTGCGGTTCCCGGATCTCGATTCGGAGGTCTGGATCGAGCAGGATCGAGAGGAGAGACCGCCCGACGCCAGGAACGCCAGCGCCATGAGCTTCCTGCTGCTTGCCCGCAAATCCAAAACTTCGTGAGGAAAGCGGAAACCGCGTCTTACGCTTTCCGGCCCCTGGTAATTCCTGGATGGAATTGTTCAGGGTTTCCTGAGCTCACTGGCCCCGCGCGTCAGGGCTCTTCGCGGCGGTAGGCTGAGCCGATGTCGATTTTTTGTTGTTCGGACGTAAGCCAGGGTTGGATTTGCTCCAATTCCTCGACCGACAGGGTGCCCGCTGCCTGTCTCAGTACCAGATTTCCCTCCACGTAGACGTAGCGCGATTCGTAGAAGTCGCGTTGAGCACGTAGGGCATCCCGTTGCGCATTCAACACGTCCACGATGGTTCGCGTACCCACCTCGAAACCCGCCTGGGTCGCCTCCAGGCTGCTTCGTGTCGACACGACGGCCTGTTCCAGGGCTTTGACGCGGGAAATTGCGGCTTTGACCGCCAAGAACGCGTCTCGGGTTTGGCGCTCGATCGCCCGGTTGGTGTCTTCGAGGCGTTCCAGCGCCTCCTGGTATCGAAAGCGCGCCTCCCGAATTCGGGAGTTTATGCCGCCGCCCGCGTACAGGTTGACATTGAAACGCAGCCCGATGGAGAAGCCGGCCCGGTCCAAATTGCTCACGCCCCCGCCGCTGGTTTCGGAATCGAAGTAGGAGGCCACCGCATCCAGTGTCGGCAGATGGCCGGCGCGTTCGCGCTCGATCGCCTCTCGGGCAGAGTCGACCGCGAAGCGCGCCGAGGCGATGGCTGGGTTCTGCTCCATCGCCTGTGCGACCCAGGCGTCAATGTCATAGGGCGTAACATCCTCGAGCGGCAGTTCGTCCCGGATCCGGTCCACCGTCTCATGATGACTGCCGGTCAGCTCTCTAAGCGCCTCCTTGGCGTCGTCCAGATTGAATTCAGCCGTGCTCAGATCCGCGTTAGCCAGGTCGTAACGCGCCTGTGCCTCGTGCACGTCCGTGATGGTGACCAGACCGACATCGAAACGGCGCTTGGCTTGATCCAGCTGATAGCCGGTAGCTTCCAGGTCGCCCCGAGCAAACTCCAGATTGTCGATGGCGCGCAACAACCCGAAGTAGGCGTCGGTGACGCGAATGATCAAATCCTGCTCCGCGAAGTAATAGTCGGCCGTCGCCCGGTCTGCATCGAATTGCGCCCCGCGCAACGAGTTCAAGCGGTCGCGCCTGAACAGGGGCTGCACCACCGATACCTCGTACTCGCTCGACGTCGAATCCGGCAGTTCCTGGAAATTCGACCGTGTGGAGGAGGCATCCAGGGCCGCGTCGGGCAATAATGTCGCGCGCGCCTGGGGAACGCCCTCTCCCACGGCATCGCGGTTCGCTGCGACGGCGCGGAGCTCTGGATCGCCCAATGCCGCCTCGCGGTAGATCTCGACGATGCCGACCCCCTGCACCAGGGCCGGCAGGAGTAATGCCGCGACAGCGGTGAGCACGGAAGCAAGATGATTGCGCATAGAGGCCACTCGATTTTCTACTGAATTTGCCCGCGGTTGCGATGGTTTGCTTGCGTCCACACGAGGGCATGGCGAACTGTTCACTTTCTGATCAATACCTGGGTGTTGCGGGATCCACCTCCAGGGACCAGGCATCGATACCCCCTTCCAAGTTGATGACTCGCTCGAAGCCCACGCTTTCCAGGTAATGCGCCACTTGCAGACTGCGAGCACCGTGATGGCAGATCACCACCACGTCGCCGCCGTCGTCCGCGATGCGACCTCCCTGCACGGCGTCGGGAACGGACTGCATCGGGACGTTGATCGAGCCTTCGATGTGCCCAATGTTCCATTCCCAGGGTTCGCGGACATCCAGCAGCAGCGCCGGTCCCCCACCATCCACGAAGTCTCGCAGCTGTTTGGGCCCCAAGCGGCGCATCAGAATGCAAACTCCGGTCTGCGCTCTGCGTGAAGCAAACGCGGCAAGTCGGTTTCGAACAGGCTTTCGTCCGACCATTGGGCATCGCCCACGCGGGTGATCAGCTGGGCGTCCATTGCCGGAGACGCACCGGTCACCAGGAACATGCGCCCGCCGATTGTAAGCTGGTTTCGATACGTTTCGGGGACTACCGGAGTAGAGCCCGTGACCGCAATCACGTCGAATCGGCGCGGGGATACCCAGCCGCCGGCGGCGTTTCCAACCCGGAGTTCGACGTTTGCTACCCCCAGCGCCCGAAGCTTTGTCACCGCACGGAGCTTGAGATCTTCGATAATCTCGATGCTCAGTACGTTGGCAGCGAGCTGCGCCAGGCAGGCGGTGAGGAAACCGCTGCCCGTGCCGATTTCCAGAACCGAATCCGTGGGCTCTGGGGCGAGCGCCTGCAGCACCCGGCCTTCCAGTGCAGGGCGCATCATGGTCTGCCCATGACCAATGGGTATGGCGACATCGGCGAAGGCGAGTGCGCGATAGCGCTCCGGGACGAATGACTCCCGTGGAATCGTGGCGAACACATCCAGCACGCGCGGGTCCAGAACCTCCCACGCCCGGATCTGCTGCTCGATCATGTTCTCGCGCGCCACCTCGACGCTCGCCTCGTTCATGCCCGAATTTCCCTGTGCGTGGATTGATCCCATCGAGCGGGCTCAAGGACTACGCGGCATGCGGCCATCTCGTGTTCCTCAGCGAAAGAGAAGTTGAACGCGCGCATTCCACTAACTCTCACCGAATCGGCCGGTTTGCGTTTCGATTCCGACGGCACATTGCCGCGCCCCATGGAGACTCGGATCACATCGGAGTGTCCTGATGGAAATGCTGAGCGAAGCCGTCCTGGCCTGCTGAGTGCACGAGAAGTGAAGAAACCCGCTATAGCCTTCACCCGCGGAAACGACATCCTGCCATGTCGTATCCGGTGGTCTGTCCCTTTGCCGCCGCGCAAATCCTGATTTAATCAGAGTTTGTAGGTCATGGCCACCGCCGCAGACCGGTTCGCTCGACCCACCTTCCAACCGCCGCTCAATGCGCGATAATGCGGGGCATGGAGTCGCTGCTCGAGCTCGATTCGTTCCGGACCCTTGACGAGCGCTTCGGGGCGCCCAAGGGTGCGGCCTTTCAGACATTCAAGGCATTGCTCGGCGAGCTGGCGGAGGGTGAGGATTTCGTTTACTTGAGCCCGCCTCGCGATCGACACTTGATCGAACGGCTGCGTCGGCATGGGCGGATCTACCGTTCCAGTGTCGCGGTGGTGCTGCTCAGACCCTCTGGGGCCGCTCGTATCGCGAGCGTGTTGGCCCTTGGTGCATACCGGGCCACTCGAAATCCGAAGACTGCTAGAGAGTAAAGAAGTATGAATGTGCAACAGGTAATAGAGAAGAAGCTACGAGACGCGTTCGATTCGGTTCATCAGGAGGTCGTCAACGAGAGCGGCATGCACAACGTTCCGCCGGGGTCAGAATCTCATTTCAAGGTGACCGTGGTGTCCGAGAATTTCGCCGGTCAAGGTCTCGTGAGCCGTCACCGGATGATCAACCAGCTGCTGAGTTCTGAGCTTGCGGGGCCGCTCCATGCCCTCTCCATCCAGGCCTTGACACCGGACGAGTGGTTCGAGCGGGGCGGGCGAGTGATGCCGTCGCCTCCCTGTTTGGGCGGCAGCAAGGCGGATGGCCCCTGACTACCCGGCCGGGGCGTCCTCTCGCCGGGCTAACCCACGTGCACGGCAAGCACGTCGCAGGGCGCGTGGTGGACGACGCCGTCCGTCGTATTGGGGAGTAACAGCGACAGTCCGTGACGCTCCTTCGCACCGACTACGATCAGATCGACGGCGCGATCTCGGGCGATTTGCGGTATGTCGACTCGCGCGGAGCCCAGTTGTACCCAGCAGTCGGATTCCGATTGGCCGAGTCGCCGGGCGAGTTCCGCGAGATTTCGCTGCGCTTCCTGCTCCAGCTTGTCGCTCATGTCGGGAACCTCGATCGGGACACCCTCCGCGACGTAGTCCACCGGCAGGCGCTCTACCACATGCGCGAGGCTCAATCGCGCGCCGTAGCGCTGCGCTGTATCCACTGCCCGCTCGCCTACTGCCTGGCTGTTTTCGGACAAATCCGTTGCGAGGAGGATATGGCGATATGGCTCCATGGACATGGTCCTCGTTCAGTGGGTAGTTGCGGAGTTATTTAGATTGTAGCGCGACAATGATGCACCCGGGCCACCGTTGTTCGCACATCACAGATTCGAGTTGTGTGCGATGCCGCACGCGCGCCCACGTTCGATGCGGCTCGACGCGCTGTGTTCGATGTTCACACGGCGGTCGGGCGCCATCGCCACCGAATCGAAGCCTCGGAATCGGGCGGCTCGGTTGGTTAGCCCGGATATTTCACCAGGGCGGCCTTCGGCTAGCTCGCAGGTGGTTGATCGGTAGAAGTTTATGTCCAGTTCAGCAGCTCAGTTCTGGCGTACAAAGTGTACCGCCGCCAAAGGCCGCCCTGGTGAAATATCCGGACTAACCCGAGTCAGGGTCCGCGCCACGACGCCAGAGACCGGATCGGCCGCCCCGCTTCTCCAGGAGCCGGATCTCGCCCAGCACCATGCCGCGGTCGACGGCTTTGCACATGTCGTAGACGGTCAAGAGTGCGATCTGAACCGCGGTCAGCGCTTCCATCTCGACACCGGTCCTTTCGTAAACCTCCACTGTCGCGCGGCACCGGACTCCGCATTTCGCCCGTTCCGGAACGAGATCCACGGCAACACGCGTCAGTGCCAGCGGATGGCACAGCGGAATCAGGTCGGCGGTCTTCTTTGCCGCCATGATTCCGGCGATCCGGGCGATGCCCAGAACATCCCCCTTGCGGTGTTCGCCCGCTAGGATCATGTCCAGCGTCCGCACCTGCATCGTGATGAAGCCTTCGGCCACCGCCAGCCGATGGGTAGCGGCTTTTGCGCCCACGTCCACCATGTGGGCATCTCCCGCGTCGTTGAAGTGGGTGAATTCGCTCATGCGTGGAGACTCCTAAATCCTGCCCCAGGACTCGCTAAGGTCCATGCAGGCGAATCGACGGCCGCTGAATATTAGCAAATGATGATGTTGCGTTGCAGATTGCGTCACAATCAACGATCACACATATTAGGCGTCCGCCGCGACACCTTTGGCGATTGGGCGCGCGGAAGAACTCGCAAGCGATCGCGTCGGCGATATTCTCACCCCAGAGTCACACAACAATAGGGGCGTGACGGCGCGGTCGGAGGAGGAGGAGGAGGCTTCGGTAGCGCTGGTCCGAGGCTGACTCAAGTCAATAACAATATCAGCGTGACTAGGAGTGGGCCTCTCCCACGAAATTGCGCTCCACGAGAACGATCGTGCCGGGCGGCGGAGTGCCGCCGCCCTCTCTTAATTCGCTGCGCGGCGCTCCCCAGCACTGTGCCTCCTACGATGAGCTGGCCGTCTCTTCGTAACGCCTTACGCTGTCATTGATTTCCGCTATGGCGTCGTCGTAACCGCCCCAGCCGTCGATCTTGACCCACTTGCCTTCGTCCAGATCCTTGTAATGCTCGAAGAAATGCTCGATCTGATTGAGCAGCATTTTCGGCAGATCGTCGGTACTGCGGATGTCCTCGTACATGACGCACATCTTGACGATTGGCACAGCGACCAGCTTCGAGTCGCCGCCAGCTTCATCGGACATTTTCAGTAGGCCCAGCGGGCGGCAGCGCACGACGCAACCGCTGACGAGGGGAAACGGTGTCACCACCAGCACATCCAGCGGATCGCCGTCTTCACACAGCGTGTCGGGCACGTAGCCGTAATTGCAGGGGTAACTCATGGCAACGTTCATGAAGCGGTCGACGAACAGAGCACCCGTGTCCTTGTCCACCTCATATTTCACCGGATCCGCATAGGCTGGGATCTCGATTATCACGTTCAGATCTGTCGGAACATCTTTACCTGCGTTGACTCGGTCCAGAATCATCTGATTCGCCTCGATATTTTGCGGGGGAAAAACATGGCGGCACTATACGCGTTTTGCGGGTGCAAATCGACTTGTCAGGCCGTCTCAGCCAGCCGATGAATCGGGGATTGGTTCGGGCTCGGCGATTGACAGCAGGTCCTTGCTGAGACACTCTTTCGCATCGTTTTCAGGCCCCAATAAATCGGCACAATGCAACCGTGCCGCGGACGTGTGGGTCGAACAGAGGGGGTATCGATCCATGAACATTGTGCTGTTGGGCGCTCCAGGTTCCGGCAAGGGAACCCAGGGTGAGCGCATTGTCGCCCAGTACGGAATCGCCCACGTTTCCACCGGCGACGTGTTGCGCGGCGAGGTCCAAGCGGGCACCGCACTGGGTGTCGAGGCCAAGAAGATTATGGATGCCGGAGAGCTGGTCTCCGATGAAATCGTTCTCGGCATGGTACGGGAGCGCCTTGGCAGACCCGACGTGAGCAAGGGGTTCATGCTAGACGGATTTCCGAGGACCTTGGCCCAGGCCGAGGGCCTCGATCGCCTGCTGCAGCAGCTCGGCAAACCGCTCGATTGCGTCCTGTTCTTCGATGTCGACTACGAGGAAATCATGTCTCGGCTCCTCGACCGCGGGCGCGCCGACGACAACGAGGAAACGATCCGGAAGCGACTGGAAGTGTATGAGGCCGAGACCGAGCCCTTGATCGATTTCTACCGGCGTCAGGGCACGCTGAAGAAGGTAAAGGGGGTAGGGGATATGGACGAAATTTTCAATCGTATCCGCGCGGCGCTCGACACGTAATTCAGGAAATTTTGACTGGCTGGGAGTTTCCCGGATGGGAGCGTCCGATCAGCCGGTTCACTGCGATGCCTGCGCACCCAGGTGGGCGCGACGTCTGTAGGAGCAACTTCATGCAAACTCCCAAATGCGCCGAATCTCGGAACAATCCACCCGGCCTGGCGTTGTCGCTAGTCCTGGTCTTGGCAGTTGCACTGGGCGCCTGCGCGACCAACGATCCGAACCGACGCACCAAGACGGGCGCAGCCGTTGGCGCCGTCGCGGGTGCGGTTCTCGGCCACCAGCTGGACAGCGGGGCGGGGAAGTTCGTCGGTGCTGCCGTTGGCGCGTTGGCGGGTGGTGCGGTCGGTCGCTACATGGACAACCAACAGCAGGCCATGGAACAGGCACTCGCCGAGGAGCGGAATCGGCACAATCTGGAAATCGAGCGGCTCAAGGACCAGAGTCTGAAGATCAGGGTTCCGGGCGAGGTATCGTTTGACTTCGACAGCGCCCAAATCAAGCCGGATTTCTACGCAACTTTGGATGACATAGCAGGGGTACTCGCGGATTTTGACAGCACGGTCGTTCACGTCATTGGGCATACCGACAGCATCGGAGCAGAATCCTACAACGCCGATCTCTCGCGCAGACGCGCTCACAGCACGGGCAACTACCTGATCAGTGCCGGTGTATCCGGAAATCGGGTTCGCACGGAGGGCCGAGGGGAGCGCGAGCCCCGCGCAACCAATGAAACGGCGGCTGGCCGCCAGCTGAATCGTCGGGTTGAAATCGTCATCCGGCCAATCGTCGAAGGACAGGAACAGCGAGCCTACGAGCCGCCGCCAGCAGTCTAGCCCGAGCGTTGCATTGCGATCCGGAATTTTTCGCAGCGCAAGGGGCGACCGGCGAGTGCCCCGGCGCAACGTTCTGGCTACACCCAATTTCGGAGGTGGATCAGTCGATAGACCGCCGGCGTGAGCACCAGGGTGACGAGCATGGAGAAGCTCAAACCGGAGGCCACGGCAATGGCGATGGGGCGCAGCATTTCAGCCCCTTCACCGAACCCCAACGCGAGCGGCAGCATCCCTGTTACCGTTGTCAGGGTCGTCATCAAGATTGGGCGAAGCCGCAGCCGCGACGCTTCTTCCACCGCCACCGCCGGTGGATGTCCAGACTGGCGCAAAATTTCGATTTGCTCCACCAACACAATGGCGTTGTTTACCACGATGCCCGCGAGCATGATCAGCCCAAGCCACAGGGGCATCGACAGGGGCAGGTCGAGCACGTGGACGGCGATCCCAACTCCGCTGGCGGCAAAGGGCACGGCAAACAGAATCACCACCGGGTTGCGCAGCGACTCGTACTGCACCGCCATGACTACCAACACCAGGAACACGGCCAGGCCGAGCAGCATCCAGCCGGTGCGGCGGCCCTCGCGGATGGCAGAAGCTGCGCCCGCGTCGTAGAGGTTGTATCCACCCGGTAGTTGTAGATCAGCGAGCGCGTCGCGAATTTCGAGATTCAGGCTCTCGAGATCAACGCCCGGGGCCGGCGAGGCGGTGACCTCGACGGTGCGCCGCTGGTTCTCTCGGTCAATCTGACTGGGAGCGGCGATCACTTTGATGCTCGCCACGTCCCCGAGCCGCGCGACTCCCCCGTCTTGCCGTCGAACCGACACCAGCAAACCAGCCAGGTCCTCTGGACTCTGGAACGCGGTATCGGACAGCCTGACACGAACGGGATAGAGTCGATCGCCTTCAACGTAATCGGTGACCTGGATCCCCGACAATGCGGTTCGAAGTGCTCTTCCGATTCCATCGACGCTGATTCCAATATCGGCCGCCCGCTCCCGATCGATCACGATCGCGACCTCCTGAATCACCTCACTAGCCGAGTGGTCCAGATTTCGGATGCCAGGTATCGTTTCGAGCCTATTCACCACTTGATCGGCCGTCGTCGCAAGCACCTCCAGGTCAGATCCCTGAATTTTCAGGCTGATACCTTCCTCGCCATGGCCCAACCGAATGCCTCGGATGCGCCCTGCCCGAAAGCGCACCCGAAAACCGGCCAGCTTCAGCTCGTCTATCGTCTCGCGCGTCTGCTCGATCCAAGCTTCGTTGTCGATGTCCCGCCTGTTCGACGGCACCAGCTGGACGGAAAGCGATGCGCGGTTGCTGGCCTCCACGGCGGTGCGCCCGAACACAAACCCACCCACGGAGCTGAACACCGACGACACCAGCTGGTCACTGGCGAGCACCTGCTCGATCTGCCGTACCGCAGCGTCCATTTCGTCGTGCGTGATCCCAACGTCACCCCTCACGTAGATGAACACTCGGCCGTCGTCGAACGATGGCAGGAAGATGTGCTCGCGATCGGCAAATGTCAGGAAAGACAACCCAAAAACGGCCGCGAATGTGAGCACCGTTGTCACCGGATACTGTATGGATCGCCTTACGACATGCGAATAAGCAGTCTGGACACTGGTAATCAGGCGGTCGACAGCACGACGCATCGCACCCCGTTCACGAATCAGGATTCGTCCACCGAGGGCTGGAACAAGCGTCAGCGCAACGACCATCGACGCGAGGATCGAAGCACACAAGGTGAAAATCAGCTCTCGAAACATGAGCCCGATCAGGCCGCCGATAAACAGAAACGGCAGCACGGCGGCGAGATTCGTACTCGTGGAGGCAACGATCGCTCCGTTGACCTCCAGGGCCGCATTCACTGCTGGTTCGCCGCTCCTCGTCGTCGACGTCTGATGACGCTGAATGTTCTCCAGCATCACGATAGTGCTGTCGACCAGCATCCCCACGCCCAGTGCCAGTCCGCCCAGACTCATGATGTTCAGTGTCATACCGCCGGCCGCGATCAGCGAGAAGGTCAAGGTCATTGCGATGGGTATCGCGCTGGCTACGACCAAAGTACGGCGCAGGTCGCCCAGAAACAGGTAGACCACCAACATCGCCAGCAACGCTCCGCCCCCCGCCGCGGTCGCCGCGTTGCGCAATGCATGGCGGATGTAGATGGACTGATCGCCCGTTACGGTTACGCTGATGTCGCCCGGGAGAGCACCCGTATCGTGGAGCCAGGCGATGCGATCCCGGACATCGTCCACCACTTCCACGGTGTTTGCGTTCGGTTGTTTCTGGACCGAGACTTTTATTCCCGGCGTGCCGTTCAGGCGCAGCCGCAATACTTCGTCCTCGTGTCCGTCGACGACGGTGGCGACTTCCGACAGGCGCACCACTCCGGAGCCACCGTCTAGCTGGAAGTCCTTCACCGGTAATGCTGCAATCTCCTCGATGCTCGTGAACCGACCAGCGGTGCGGCTACCCAACATGAGCCCGGGCATATGCAAGCGGCCCGCCGGCGCGTCGAGGTTGTTGCGCTCCAGGGCGGCGACGATGTCGGCAATGTCGAGTCCCAACCCCGCGAGGCGATTCTGATCGGGGATCACGGCGATCTCCCGCTTCAGGCCACCGCCAACTTCCAGGGCGGCCACGCCGGGTGTGTTCAAGAACCACGCGGAGAATTGCTCGTCCACCCAATCCCGAAGCTCGACCGGGTCCCTCCATGTCGAACTGACCGATATTTCGAGGACCGGCAGTTGTGACGGGTCGCGTTTGAAGATCACCGGCGCGTCGACCGTCGCAGGCAAACTACGGCGAGCGCGTTCCAGGTGCACGCTCGCATCCCGCAGGGCCTCGTCGATGTCGGCACCGTAGGGGAAGACCAGTTCGAGGGCGCTCCGTCCCTCGCGGGTGCTCGATTGCACCCTGATGGCACCCTCCGTCTTTGCGAGCTGCTCCTCCAGAACCCGCGTGACCTGCTCTTCCATGACGGCTGCGGGAACGCCCGCCTCCCGAACTCGGACGCCGACGTTCGGGTAGATGAGTTCGGGCAGTAGATCGACGCCCAGTCCGCCGCCGGACAGCAGCCCGACTACGGTGACGGCCAGCGTCAACATCACGACGCCGATCGGGTGGTGCACCGACCAAGCCGCAATTCCGCCGGTGCGCCGGAGTCGTGGAGTCGGTTCGGGGGGCGCAGTCGGGATGCTCACTCGCTGGGGACTCGCTGCATCAGGAAGGCGGGGTGACGATTTCCACCCGATCACCCTCGTCCAAGCCCAGGAAACCGCGCACGATCACGCGCTCGCCATCCTCTACTCCTTCAATAATTTCAATGCGTTGGGCCAGTCTTAGGCCGGTTTCGACAGTTCGGCGACGTGCGCTCTGACTCGCGTCCAGGATCATGACGTACTCGCCCGTCCGGTCCCGGCGCACGGCGCTGAAAGGAACGACACGGCGTTCCAACGATCTGGCGCGGATGGTCACTCGGCACAGCTGACCCGGTTGTGCGCCCTGTGGCACTGGATCCAATACCACTTCGAGTGTGCCC
This sequence comes from Candidatus Competibacterales bacterium, assembly GCA_041587415.1. Taxonomy (GTDB): domain Bacteria; phylum Pseudomonadota; class Gammaproteobacteria; order Competibacterales; family JAHEDQ01; genus JBFGYN01. The sequence continues at coordinate 11,354 of JBFGYN010000036.1, forward strand.
CGCCGACTGAGGGGGTCGACGGTCGGGTGAATTCGCAGGATGCGGCCCCGGTAGGTATCCGGTCCCAGCGCGTCGATGCTGACGATGACCTCTTGACCGAGTTGCAGATGCGGAATCAACAGCTCCGAGACCTGTATCTCCGTGACCAGCGAGTCCGGATCCACAATCGTCAAGATCTGCCGGTTCGCCGGTATGACGTCGCCCGGCTCCGCCAACCTCTCCGTCACGATGCCCGTCAAAGGCGCACGTATGGTCATGTAAGAGATGCGCGTTTCCAGCTCGGTTTCGTCTGCGGCCGCCACGTCCAGTGACAGTTGCACCTGCGCCAACTCGTCCTGAGTCGTGAGCCTGCTTTGCACCAGCCGCCGCAGCCGATCTGCGTCGGCCTCGAACTTTCGCCGCCTGGCAACAGCCTTTGCGAGACGAGCCTGGAGCAGCGCATCGTCAAACGTTGCGACCACGGTCCCCGCCTCCACGTGATCGCCTTCGAAGAGGGGAAATTCGGTGATCCGGCCTTCCTCCTCGTTAAAAATGCGGGCCGTCCTCCGCGCTTTCAGGGTGCCGCTGAGAGTCGAGTGTAGCGCGATGATCTCCCGGCGGACCTCGGCGATTTGCACCAATTGCGAACGGCTCGGCGCGGCGGCAGGCGTGGCGCCGGGACTCGTCTCGGGCGACTCCCTGCAACCCGGCATGAGGGCGACGACGAGGACGGTGACGGGGACCAGCACCAGCCGTGCCCGCCGGGGATCACGCCGGATATTCATTGCCATCATCGTGCGCTAAAGCCACCGTATCGTCACACGCTCAAATTTGTCGGGTGCGGTAGACTCACCAAACGAAAGATTACAAGAACCGCGCGCAAAAGACCCATGACTCAGACATCGAAGCTACTTGAAGTTCACAGGGAATCCGTACATCCGGATTGGATCGACTACAACGGGCACATGAATGTCGCCTACTACGTCCTCGCATTCGACCACGCGACAGATGCCGTGCTGGAGCATCTGGGAATGGGTGAGCGCTATCGGAGGGAATTCGACTGCTCCGTATTCACGGCCGAAGCGCATGTCACTTACGACCGGGAGGTGAAGCTGGGCGATCCCTTACGCTTCACGACCCAGTTGCTCGACTGGGACGAAAAGCGGGTCCACTACCAGCATGTCATGTATCACGCCACCGAGGGCTATCTCGCCGCAACCAACGAGCTGCTGATCCTGCACGTTGACATGGTCCAGCGACGGGTAACGCCCATGCCGGGCGCCGTCCAGACAAGGCTCGCTGAGCTTCAGGCACTGCATCGGGAACTCCCTCGCCCGCCGCAGGTGGGGCGCGTAATGGGTATCCGGCGCTCCTAGCCCACAGTGCTCACCAGGACGCTCGGCTTCGCATCAACTCGTTACACTCGATGATCTTTTCTCGTTTTCTCAGCAACTTGTGTGGCATCAGCAGCGCTCTTTCGGCGAGAGCAGGGGCGTGCCGGCCCCCGGGTACCCGCTTTCCTTCAAACTGCCGCGACCGCTGCGCTACGCAGTCCAAGCGCGCACCCGCACGATCATCCGGCATGCTCGCAAGCGTGAGCGGGCGCTCTGCTTTCCCGCAAGGGCGGTGCGGCGCAGGCGGATTCGCATTTGCGGGTAGGAGATTGCTGAAACAGCCCTGAGTCCGCACCCGCTGTATTTCGAGTTTTGTTCGGCTGTGCTAGCTTCTTCACGGCTTCGACGTTCTCGAGTGTCGGGGCACGATTCCGCAACAGGGCAAAGCCACCGAAAGGTGGTTGCGCAAAGTCACCGGTCTAAGGGGCGTCGGGCCCTAGGACAGCGGGACTGCCGGAGTCTGATCGGCCAACCGATCACGGTTCTCTCCGGGCAGCGCACTGACATCCGCCGCGAGGGAAGTGATCATGTTTTGTCGGTCCAAGAGCTATCCCGTCTTCGTCGTTTTCAGCGTCTGTGTGCTTGCCCTCACCAGCGTTCTCGCGGTCGCGGGTGCCACTCAGGTCAAACGGGTGGGTAATCTCTACCAATGGGTCGACGACAACGGCCGCGTCGTCTACGGTGACAGCCCGCCTACCGTCACGCGTTCGCGCAAAGTGAGCGACGACAACATCGGCGGGGTGCAACGCCAGTTTCAATCGGCTGCGGCACCACGACCTGTCGAGACGACCAAGAAGCCCTCGCAGGAACCCCCGAGAAGTCCCACCGAACCTCGGTTTACCCCGGATCAGATCGCCGCACTCGGGCGGCTCAACCCGACCGTTGCCCAGGCAATGAGCCACGTCACGGCACGGGCCGAGAGCCAGGTGGGTGCAGCGGTCGTCGATGCAGAACCCGCTGTATACGCTCCAGGCATCGCAAGTGATACCGGCCCCGGCGATCCGACGACTCGATTAGCCGGCAGCATCGACCAAATACCACGCGCCCCGACACCGGCCAATGCCGGGGTGGTCTCGGCCGGTCACGCCACACTCTCCGCCGCGTCCGCGGATTTGCCGACCGTACCCGCCCAAATCAATCACTCGTCCTCGGCGTCCATCGTCGAAGTTTCGCACACCGCGCCACAATTGATCGAAACGGAATTGAGCGAGCGCGAGTTGATTCGAATGCGACAGCGCTCCCACAGCGTTGGCGAGCGGCGATTTCTCGAGCGCGTGAAGCGACTCGCGGCTGATGCGGAGTCGAGCAACCGGCTGCCGTAGCAAGGCGTTTTTGGCGCGGGGCCCGAAATGCGTATACTCTTCAGCTCTGTCGAGACCGCCGTTCAAAGTCCGTAGGGCGCGCCGTGAGCCGGAAGAACAGCTTTACCCAAGAAGAACTACTGAGTTGCGGCCACGGCCAGATGTTCGGGCCCGGTAATGCTCAGCTCCCATTGCCGCCCATGCTGATGTTCGACCGCATTCCCCACATCAGCGATGAGGGCGGCACATTCGGTAAAGGCCAAATCGTTGCCGAACTCGATGTCGATCCCGGCCTGTGGTTTTTCGATTGCCATTTCGAGAACGATCCGGTCATGCCCGGTTGTCTAGGGTTGGATGCCATGTGGCAATTGATCGGATTCTTTCTTGGCTGGACCGGTGCGCCGGGTCGCGGGCGTGCGCTCGGTTGCGGTGAAGTCAAGTTTTCCGGACAGGTTCTGCCGACCGCGAAGCGCGTCGTCTATCGAGTCGATATGAAACGAGTCATGTTGCGCAGGCTGGTCATGGGTATTGGTGACGCGACACTGGAAGTGGATGACCGAGAAATCTATTCCGGTAAAGATCTTCGGGTAGGATTGTTCACCTCAACCGAGGGATTCTAGTTCTACGCTGACAAAGCCATCCTGGCTTTTTCAGCGGACGAGAAGCGAAAAGCGCGGTTTTCACTTCTCTCCCGGAACCAACACGTACCGTGTCGCTTCCGGCGGCACGTCCGTGTGCCGCACGGGAACTCCGGTCCGATCGGAGTCCCCTCGGTTCTACGCTGACAAAGCCATCCTGGCTTTTTCAGCGGACGAGAAGCGAAAAGCGCGGTTTTCACTTCTCTCC